>JAHYJE010000051.1 GCA_019429105.1 Syntrophobacterales bacterium | reverse complement strand
AGGGGAACAAAACGAAGAAAATGGAAGAAGAATATTTATAAATTTATTTCCAAGGAAGAAGACTCAGTTACGTCACACACCATGTTCGTCCCGCCAGCTTTAATACAATTCCAGGTCGCCGCTGGCACGGTCAACGCCAATACACGCGGTAACCACACTGACACTGTTCATTTCTATTCGAAAGCTGTTCAGATTCTGAGAAAGCATCCATCGTTCAGCATGAAACATACTGTGATGCCAAACATGATTGATATTTGTTTGTTGGATGGGGAGCCTTCCAAGGCCAAATCTTTTTTCGAAGATTATCATGCGATGATCGATTTCAATGATATTGATGACGTTTTGATGTGGGATAATTACCGCCTGGTCTATTATCGGCAAGGCAATGATCTGGAGAATTTGAAAAAAGCGATGGATGATGGTCCATCATGGATTTTTTCAAAATTGACCCATGAGGAGCAATGTGCATACACGATCAGCGAACTCCGGATGAGGTGGAATAACAAGATTGACTGGGAAAAACCGCTGAACGATGTTTATCAGCATTTGGATGAATATTTTTCATTACCTTTTCCCGGTTCTTTTCTCGCAGCAAAGGAAATTTTCTTTGTCATGAAAGGGATTGGCGAACGACAAAATCCCCTCATAAATGAGAGAAGCCTTTCAAAGTTGATCTCCTTTCTGCGAAAATCAGTGCCCGAGCTTGATACCTATCTGCAATCCCTGCCTGATGAATTCGTTAATGAAAGATTCAATTTTACAAAAGACAAGGCATGGTTGCAGCAGATTCTATTTAAGCCTCACGAACAAAATGACAAGGATTACACTGTCATGCTCGACACGAAACTGACATTGCTTAACGATCTTGTTGATATTCAAGAAAAAGAGGAGAATTTAATTAATGCTATAGATGCTCGATTGGACATTGCTGATGAGGTGATTAGCCAAGTATTTTTGCCTTTCACCTGGGGCTTTTTTAACAGACCGCAATTTTATGTGTATCGCCAAAAATTGCTTGGTTCAGCCAAGAAGCAAATGGACATTGTTTATGCCGAATTAGACAAATTTGGTCTTGATACTTCAGTGCTTACCTTTAAGCTCAGGCTGGCTTACTATTTCATGCACTTTAACGAAATTGAAAAATCACGCAGGTTATATGCAGATTTTGAGTATTCAGGCATCAGTATCAATCATTTTGCAGATTGGATCCGAGGATACCATGATCAGCTTAGATCGACGTTTGTTCTCTTGAAAGCAGGGAATTAAAAGAAAACCACTTCAGAAATGCGATTTAACCGACCAGGAAGAATAGGCCCATGATAGAACAATCTTTAAATACCCTTGATCACGTTCGCCTTACCGTGAACGGCCGCACGCAACGGGAGGAACGTTCGGAGATCGGGCAGTTTCTTACGCCGGGTGCGATAGCCCGCTTCATGGCGTCGCTGTTTGCGCCGAATCGGCGGGATCAGGTGAGGATTCTCGATGCCGGGGCGGGAGCTGGCGTACTCTTTTCGGCCTATGTGGAGATGCTGGTTGCGGAAGGCAGGCGGCCTCTTTCCATTGAGGTCGTCGCTCATGAAAACGACGATTGCATTTTACCGGAATTGGCCCAAACAATGGCCAGTTGTGAAATCGTTTGCGGGAATGACGGGATCGCCTTTCACGGGGAAATCCGCAATGAAGATTTTGTCTCCGCCGCCATCGCCCAAACGGAAGATGGACTATTTTCCGGACCCGGCGAACGCTTCACCCATGCCATTCTCAACCCCCCCTACAAGAAGATCAATGGCGAATCGGCCACGCGCAAACGGATGGACGCCGCAGGGATGGAGGTATCAAACCTTTACCCTACCTTTGTCTGGCTGGCGGCGCGCCTGCTTGCGCCCGGCGGGGAACTGGCGGCCATCACCCCGCGGAGTTTCTGCAACGGCCCCTATTTTCGCGAGTTTCGCTTAGCCCTCCTGAAGATGATGAGCTTACGGCGGATTCATGTTTTTGAGTCCCGGAAAAAGGCCTTCGGCGATGACGATGTCCTTCAGGAAAACGTCATCTATCATGCCATCCGAGAGGGGAAAAAACCCGCACAAGTCATTGTCTCATCTTCCGAAGGCCTCGATTTAGTAAGTGCACCCAGCCGCTCCACCCCTTATGAGCGAGTGATTCACCCGCAAGATCGAGATGCCTTTATTCACTTAGCAATAAATCCGGCCGACGACCTTATTGTAGAAAGAATGCGGGGCCTTGCGGCGACGCTCTCTGAGCTTGGTCTGGAAGTTTCCACTGGACGGGTTGTCGATTTTCGCGCCCGGGAATTTCTACGCCCGCAGCCGGAAGAGGGAACTGTGCCCCTCGTTTACCCTTGCCATTTTCAGAATGGCTTCGTGAATTGGCCGGTACCTTCCGGGAAAAAGGCGAACGCTATTGCATTATCGGCTCAAACCCGGGAATTATTGGTGGCGACCGGCTATTATGTGCTTACGAAACGGTTCTCGTCGAAGAAGGAGCGGCGGCGCATCGTGGCGGCTGTATACGACCCCCATCGGATCGCTGCGCCCCTTATCGGTTTTGAAAACCATCTGAATTACTTTCATACCGGGGGAAACGGCATGTCGGCGCAAATGGCAAAGGGACTGGCTCTGTATCTCAATTCATCACTCTGCGACGGCCATTTCCGTTTGTTTAGCGGGCATACACAGGTCAACGCAACGGATCTCAGGAAAATGCCCTACCCTTCCCGCGACCAATTAATGAGACTCGGCCTCCATGTTCAAGACCGGATGCCGGAGCAGGAAACAATCGATAAAATTCTGGAAAGGGAGTGCGAAAAACCATGCTCCAAAAAGCAGATCAAGCGAATGGCGAACAAAAAATCCGAAAAGCCATTGAAATCATTGCGGCCCTGGGCCTCCCCAGACAGCAGCAGAATGAGCGTTCTGCCCTGACGCTCCTTGCCCTGCTTAACCTGAAACCGGCAGACCGCTGGCAGGAAGCAGGGAATCCCTTGATCGGCATAAGATGGTGAAATATCTCGACGATATTTCCGGGGAGACGGAGGCGTGGGTGGCCGAATCGCCTACGCACCTCATACATTTCAACGGCGAACGCTTCCTCGGTCCCTATGAGTAAGGGGGAGTAGTTGCAGGAAGAACAGGCGCAACAGAAAAGACAGACCCAGCCCCGCTGACAAGGTGGAACCGGCATCATGGGTTTGTCGGACAAGTTCTGCGTATTGAAGATGTTCTTCCTTGCTGAGATGGAAGTTTTAGCCTATATTCCAAGCAGTTTTTTTGAGTGAAAAATTCTATCGGAAGGTGATTGACTTGCCATGACTTTACCCTTGCTTGCCACAAACGAATTCTGGACGCCAACCGATTTGATCAATCCGGGCGCAGAACATCATCTTGTTTTTTCAAGTTGTTACGGTGCCCTGTATGACGCTGATTGTCTCAAAATCCTTCCCTGCATTCAGGATGGTGTCGTCGATACCGTCTTTGCCGATCCGCCCTTCAATCTGGCGAAGGAATATGGGAGCCGGGTCGATGATCGCCTTTCGGAGGAAGATTACATTGCCTGGTGCCGGAAATGGCTGGACCACTGCGTGCGAGTCCTTAAACCAGGAGGCGCCCTGTTTGTCTACAACCTGCCGAAATGGAACATCCATCTGGGCGCTTATCTGGCGGAAAGCGGGATGACGTTTCGTCATTGGATTGCGGTCAACATCAAACTTTCCCTGCCGATTTCCGGCAGACTCTATCCGTCCCATTACAGCCTGCTTTATTTCACCAAGGGGAAAGCAAACACCTTTCGCCGAATCCGCACCCCCATCGAGATCTGCCGTCACTGCGGACGAGAGATCAAGGATTACGGCGGTCATAGGGGGGCAATGAATCCGAACGGGGTCACATTGACGGATGTGTGGAATGATATCACCCCTGTCCGGCACTGGAAGTTCAAGAGCAGAAAAAGGACCTTGAATCAGTTGTCCACAAAAATACTGGAGCGGATCGTTCTGATGTCCACCTGCGAATGCGATCTGGTTCTCGATCCCTTTGGCGGCAGCGGGACGACCTATGATGTCTGCGAGCGACTTGGCCGCCATTGGATCGGGATGGATCTGGAAAGCTGCGAAGTCATTATGGAACGTCTCCAAGCTGAAAATCTTAGCCCGCATAAATCGGAGGATTTCGTTGAGGAATGAGGGGGCAGAGGTGAACGCCGAAACAGTCGTCCGAGCGCTCGGTCGGAATCTTGCCGAAGGATTGTTCCCTGCGGATCGGCAACTGATTCCGAACCTGAACGACATCTATGAGTTGGAACTTGCCTTTTATGAAAATCTCGTTCTGTCCGATGTAGAACTGGTCAGAAATGCCGCCTATTTCGCGCAGGTTGGAAATCACTATACCCATCATTTCAGGATGTGCGCCGGCGAGTCTTTAAAGCTCCCCGATCACTCCTCATCCCGCTTAAAATCGTTTTTTGAAAAGAATATTTTTCGCACCGGCTATGCCACACACGGCCTTTTCCCTTACCGGGGAAAGTTCCATCCCCAGATGATCAAGGGGCTGATGAACGTCATGGGGCTCAAGCCAGGCAATAAGGTCCTTGACCCGATGATGGGTTCGGGGACAGTTTTGGTTGAGGCCTCTCTAATGGGCATCGAATCCGTCGGCATCGACGCCAGTCCATTTTGCCGCTTCATGTCCCAAACGAAGCTCGATGTGCTGACAATGTCATTGACGCGGGCAAAGGGTGCGCTGACTCATGTTGAAGATGTGTTTGCCTATTTTCAAAAAAAGGTCGGCAAGCCGCTGCCGAGCAGCAAACATCCCCGGGGTCATTCCTCTGAAAACGCTATGAATGTCATGGAGGAGACCGCAGAATATTGCGCCAAGAAAGATCCTCGCTCACTGACAGACATGGATCGAGACACCCTTCACACTTATCATTTCCTGTTGCTGGCTTATCTGGACAGTGCCGGCTACGCGGAACGAAGCGCCCGGAAAAATCCTTTTGATCTGTTCAGAGCGATTTTGGAACGTTACCTGTTTGTTGCTGAAAAGATCCAGAAAGCGATCACTGATCTGGAAATGATCCCGGCACCGGCGGCGGTTCGGGAAGGGGATGCGCGGGCCTTGTCTCTGGAGGACAACACCATCGACGGTATCCTGTTTTCGCCGCCATACAGTTTTGCCATAGACTATCTTGCCAATGATTCCTTCCACTTG
Source organism: Syntrophobacterales bacterium (assembly GCA_019429105.1). Classification (NCBI taxonomy): domain Bacteria; kingdom Pseudomonadati; phylum Thermodesulfobacteriota; class Syntrophobacteria; order Syntrophobacterales; species Syntrophobacterales bacterium. The sequence goes on along the minus strand of JAHYJE010000051.1, from coordinate 10,853 downwards.
AATTTCATGGGCATCGACAGCAACGCCCTGCGCGAGCGGATGATTGGCCTGCGTGGGCGCAATTTGTCCGAAAAATATCGATATTACCAGGAGGACATGGGCCGTGTTTTATCGGAGTGTTCCCGCGTCCTACGTCCCGGATGTTTTTGTACGATTATCGTCGGAACGAACAGCAACCAGTTGGGGAAGGTGTTCGGTGTTTCCCCGGATCAGGTGCAGGGGCTGCACGAGATTTTGATCGATATGGGGTCAGGATTCGGGTTCAAACCCGTTAAGACGATGAACCGGCCCATCATCGGCATCTCAAATACGATGCGTCGGGAATATATCCTGATTCTTCAGAAGCAATCATGAGCGCTACTGCAAAGCCCGGCCATCAGTTCCCTTCTTGATCCTCGGTACTTGACTACTGACCGCATCGTGCTCGATCGCGATGACGAGTAGCAACCCCTCTTCAAGATTTAATGCTCTCCACAGTGGAAAATAGGGCGAGATTTCCCTGAAATTACCGACGCGGTCGGTAAGGTATTGATACATCTCGCGGGTCGGCAGAATCAGAACACCGCCGATCAGGATTTTCTTCAGAATGCCCAAGGCCATTTTGTTGAGCGAGCGGTGGCTGGAGGAAATATTTCCCGTCTCCCACTCCAGACAGAAAAGACGGTCCTTCACAGGATAAGTGGCATCCATGGGTCCCGGACGTCTCACGGTCGTAATGTCCACTCGCGTTTCCAATTGCCATCCAAAGGATTTCAGTATTCCCATGCAAGCCTGCTTGATGGGTTTTACGCCGCTTCCCTCGCCCCGCTTTTTGCCGGATTCATCATGGAGAATGAACGATCCGGAACCGGGGGGCCATTCGATAGATCGAATCGCCTGAAAGATTTGCGTCTCGATCGTTCGCCAAGTCTCTGTCTGAGAAAAGGTTCCCGCATCGATGATCCGTTCAATTTGAACAATCTTCATGACTCATTCACCGGCATGGTCGATGTGCTGGAGGCATTCATGTGTTTGATCCGCCACCTGCCTGATCAGCTCCGCTGGATCGATCTTCAGTGCTCTGGACAGGTTGAAGAGCGTCTGCAACGAGGGGCTCTTCCGGCCCCGCTCAAGAAGACTGATGTAGGTTCGATGATAGCCGCTTTCGAAGCCGAGGGCCTCTTGAGACAATCCGCATCCTTGACGAAGCCGGCGCAACACCAAGCCAAACGCTTCCTCCAAGGAATTTCCCTCTATATTTTGCGGATAGGATTCTTTCATGGTTTAATTATGATCGAATGAAGACTATAAATCTACAGACTATAGTATGCTATTTATGCTTTCAGGTTCAGAATAAATCGTCAACCCTCCATAAAATGAAAGCTCAACGCTTTCTGTAAGGAAATGACATCGTATAAGGCAATCACACCGCTCATGGTTACGCTGACTGACAAAAGATCAACGACATGGGAATAATTTTCTGCTGGTATTGCTTGACATCCCGTTGCGCATTTCGTAGATTCGCCACGTCCAAAATAAAAGCAGCGAAGGAGAACCAATGAAAACTACCTATCACTTTGACCATGTTCATATCCTAAGTCGGGATCCGCTGGCTGTCGGCCGATATTTTCAACAAATGTTCGATGCAAAAACAATCGAAGGCATAGAGCCTGACGGAAAATCCAGAATCGAAGTGGAGATGAATGGCCTGCGCATCTTCATTTTCGCGGTCAATCCCGACGAAAACCTTCCGGCCGCTCCCGCCGGGCGTTACATTGGTCTTGACCACTTCGGGCTGCAGGTGGACGATCTGGATGAGACGGCTGCCGAGTTGAAGCGGCGGGGAGCGGAATTTGTGGTAGAGCCCTTCGAGAAACGGCCCGGCCTCAAGATCTCCTTTATCCGCGGCCCTGAAAACGTCCGGATTGAATTGCTGGAACGCAGCTGACCTTCGAATGGGGAATGAAATCATGAAAACTTATGAACAGATAAACGATCGCATCGAATCAGGGAAAGCCGTTGTGTTGACGGCCGATGAGATCATGGATTACGTGGACAAAAAGGGACTCAAGGCCGCGGCCAGGGAGGTGGATGTCGTCACAACGGCGACCTTCGGACCTATGTGTTCATCCGGCTGCTTTTTGAACTTCGGCCATTCCAAGCCGAAGATCCGGATGTCCGAGGCATGGATTGCCGATGTTCTGGCTTACACGGGCCTCGCCGCAGTCGATGTCTATCTCGGGTGCACGCAACTGCGTCATGGCGATCCGGCGAACATGTATCCGCCGGGTGAGTTCCGGTACGGCGGCGGCCATGTGATCGAGGATCTCGTCGCGGGAAAGACGCTCCAGCTCTTCGCCCTTTCCTACGGCACGGACTGCTACCCGCTCCGGGAGATCCGCACCTATTTTACCATCGACGACCTGAATCAGGCGATCATGGTCAATCCGCGCAATTGCTATCAAAACTACAATGTGGCGGTCAACCGGTCTGAGCAGACTATTTACACCTATATGGGCAAGCTCGAACCCCATCAGAAAAACGCAAACTACTGCTCCGCGGGGCAATTGTCGCCGCTGCTCAACGACCCCTTCTATGAAACCATCGGTGTCGGCACGCGCGTCTGGCTGGCCGGCGCCCACGGGCATGTCTATGCTGAAGGAACGCAGCATGCCGGCGGCGGCGCCAGAACGCCGGAGGGCGTGCCGATAGGCGGAGCGGGAACGCTGGCCTTGACCGGCGACATGAAGCAGATGAAGAAGGAATTCGTGCGCGGCGTCAGTTTCATCGGCTATGGGGTTTCGCTGGCGCTGGGGGTTGGAATCCCGATTCCGATTCTCAATGAAGAGGTCCTGAGGCGAACGTGCGTGCGCGATCGGGACATTCTGGCCCCGGTGGTGGATTATGGCTTCGATTATCCGCAAAATACGGGCAACGTCCTCGGTCGCGTCAGCTATGAGCAATTGCGTACCGGCCGGATCGAGGTGGACGGCAAAACGATAGAGGAAGTCGGCTCGTTGTCTTCCTACTCCAAGGCATTGGAGATTGCCAACCTGCTGGCGGATGAGCTGCGCAGGGGAGATTTTCAGCTTTCAGCCCCGTTTGCCCCCCTGCGTAAGGACGCAAAAATGAAGCCGCTTGTCAAGAGGAGGGGAAACCGATGAACGACAATTCCGTTACCAAAAAACTGATGTTCTACTTTCCCAAATGCGTCTGCGACGAACCGATCATTTACCGCCTGGTGAAGGATTATCAACTTATCGTCAATGTCTATCGGGCAAAGGTCACCCCGGAAGAGGAAGGATATCTTGTGCTGGACGTCACGGGCAAGGAGGCGGCGATCCAGCGCGCAATCGATTTTGTAAAGACCTTCAACGTCACGGTCAATTCTTCCGGGAAGGGGGTCGTGCGCGACGAGGAACGATGCGCCGATTGCGGCTACTGCGTCCCCTACTGTCGCCCCGGGGCGCTGAAAATCGCAGACCGCGCCACCCGCAAGGTTGCCTACGACGAATCCAAATGCATCGAGTGCCTGGCCTGCGTCCGGATCTGTCCCTTCGGCGCGTGCACATCGGCATTCTGAATGTAATGACGTTCCCGGAAAAAAACGCACGCATCTACAAAACATTCATCCACAAGGAAGCGGTTTTACGGATCTGTTGCAAACAGTTTGAAGCCGTTACGCGGGAGATCGTCCGGCAAAGGGCGATCCTGGAGGAGTATCTCCGGCGGCATCCCCTTTTTCAGCATTCGCTCGCACCCGTTGCAGCCCGGGCAGATGCGCCCGAGGTTGCAAAACGGATGGCCCACGCCGCAAACAGGGTGGGTGTCGGGCCAATGGCGGCCGTCGCCGGGGCAATGGCCCAGCTTGCCGTCGAGGCCGCCCTTCAGGCCGGCGCCGCAGAGGTGATTGTGGATAATGGGGGCGACATCTATCTGCAAACCGTCGAGCCTGTGCTCATCGGTCTCTATCCGGGCGAAGCAGGGAAAATCGGCCAGTTGGCGTTTTCCCTGCGGGCTGCCGATACCCCTCTGTCCATCTGCTCATCCTCGGGGAAAATGGGTCACTCGCTGAGCCTGGGCGAATGCGATCTGGCCACCATCGTCGCGAAAGACGCCTCCCTGGCGGATGCCGCGGCCACCCTGGCCGCCAATCTCGTCAAAGATGTCGGCGATGTGGAGAACACTTTGAATCACATGGTTGCGATCGACGGCATCAGCGGCGTGCTGATTGTCAAAAACGGTCATGTCGGCCTCGCCGGGAAACTCCCTCCCTTGGTCAAGATGAGCTGAGCGGCGTCTATTTCACAAAACCTATCTCCCGCGCGTAACTGAACTGGCGCTGCCACGGGATGCCGGGGTGGGCGGCGTCAAACTTCTCCGGACCAACCATTTTAATGGCCTCCTCATCTACCACAACCGGATTGTAGCCCCCGATGAAGCCAAAATCCCCGGCAAGGGGGGGATGCCTTCCTTCCAGGCAGTCGCACTCCGTTACTATCTGGATCAGGGCGTTGATAACAATGGTTTTGTCACCGATCAATCTCCATGTAGAAGCGGCCGTTTCCACAAGTTTTTCCTGAAAGACGGCGATGTCCGTTTCCCAGAAGATCTTCAGCGCCGTTTGCGGACAAAGGGCGATGCACTGCGCGCAGCCGACGCATTTATCGAGATCGTAGAGGGGGTATTGGTCATCCGGCGGCAAAACGGCGGCGCCAACGGGACATACATCCTGACAGATGCCGCAGCGTATGCAGCGCTTCTCGATAAGCACAGGGTGGACATCCGAGTGCATCCGCTGCTTTTGGGCGCGCGATGCCATCCCCATCGAGATATTCTTAACCGAACCCCCAAAAGACGCCTCCATGTGCCCCTTGAAATGAGAAAAGACGACAAACCCGTCTGTTTCCTTTATTATCCCTGCAACCTGCACCGTATCAAAGTGCTGGCCTGCACTGGGAATATCCATCACATCCCTGCCGTCCAAACCATCTCCGATCAGAACAGGGCAGCCCAAATATTCCTCGGTAAAGCCATGTTCTGCAGCAGTTTTGAGGCTGTCGGCGCCGTCTCGTCTTCCCCCGGAGTAAAGAACGGTTGTATCAAAAATATATGGTCTAACGCCCTCTTCTTTCAGCCAGCGGACAATCTCGCGCGCATACTCCGGGCGAATAAAATTCTCATTGCCCCTTTCACCCCAATGTAATTTGATCCCCACCCTGTCCCCGGGGGTGAAGGGTTTCGGAAACATGGCCAGCAAACTGCGCAGCGCCTCCGGCGTTTGTCCTGCAGATTTGTAAATACTCGTCATAAGCGTTCATGCCTTTCCTTGACAATATGGCTATTTATGCGGTCGTTTTCACTGTTGCGACGTCACTCCGGTGCCAGCGAAACCTTAACAACTTTGTTTAAATCACGTTTGTAATACCTTGATCCCCAATAGAAAAGCGCAAATGAAAATAAAGAGACAGAGCTGGCCGCGATCAGCGCCGCCTTGATCCCGTAATGATCGGAAAGGGCGCCGGTAACGATGGGTCCGAGAGAACTGCCGAGCAGGTTCTGGACAACTACGCAAAGAGAGTAAGACATCGCCCGCAAGTCGGGGTGAACGACATCCTGGGTAACGGAGATCGCCGATGATGCCCAGGCAATGGAGAAGATGCCCGCCATGAGAAAGACCACGTACTGAAATATCCCGTTTTTCATAAAATTGAAGGCCGTGATAAAGAATATTGTCGTCAAAAGCGCGGAAATGGCGGGCAGCAAAAGACGCGCCTCGGTCCTTTTTTTCATCCAGAGATCGGAGAGCCACCCTCCGAGTGGAGAACCGATGATGCTCGTCAGCATGATGCCGCTTGCCAGCAGGGTCGCCTTTTGCAGGGGAAATCCCTGCACCCGCTGAAAATAGGTAGGCAAAAATGTGGACATCGAAATCGAGGTAAACATCATTCCGGCAAAGCCAAAGTACGTGAAAAGCAGCGAAGGGGTGCGGGAAAAGGCCCGCATTATTTCGATTTTCGTCATCTGCATTTTTTGATTATTGTTTTGCTGCTGCGGTTCATCGTCAATCTTTTTTTCGAGATTGACCGTCTTGTAATCCCTGACGAAAAAAAACAGAATGGCGATGACCAAGCCAGGCAAGGCAACAATTCCGAAGACATGACGCCACCCCCAGTGGGAGGCAATCAATCCGCCGATTACGATGCCGCCCGCCATCCCCAAGGGAATGGCGGCATTCCATATTCCCACCATCGAAGCACGCCTGTTCTGCGGATAAATTGCAGAAATCATTGCCGTTCCTCCCGGTGCATAACCTGCTTCCCCCAGGCCGATCGCGGTGCGGGCCACAAACAACTGGTTGAAATTCTTTGTTATCGCGCAGGCAGCCGTCGCCAGACTCCACAAAACGGCCATGATCCCGATGCTTTTTTTGCGACTCCACCTGTCCACAAAGATGGAAACGGGAAAGGAAAAGACGACAATTGCCCAGTAAACGGCGGAAACCATCGCCCCGCACTGGGCGTCGCTTAGGCCCCAGTCACTTTTTAAAAAGGGAAACACGGAAACTACCGCCATTCTGTCTATATAGTCAAAAAAATAGAGAAGCCACAGCAGGATGAACAGGTAGTTTGTGTAGGACTTGGAAAATAAGTAGCCTTCGGGAACGGTCTCTTTCCTCATTTTAGCATCTCCCTGTGCAGTCGTTATTTGGACAAAGGTCAGTGTTGTCCGGTTAAAGAATTGCACGGCCCTTTTTGCCCTCACCCCAACCCTCTCCCGGAAATAGAGGGAGCAGTTTCTTGTTTTTTTATGCAGGAGCTGAGGAGTAAGTCACTAAAATTCCTGCCCGATTTTCAGCATCACCTTCAGCGCTTTTCCGGTTTTTATCCGTTTTTCATAGATGTCCGGCAATTCATGGAGGGAAATCAGGTCAGTTATCAGGGGCAGTGCGTCGAGCTTTTTTTCGGCCATCCATTGCAGACAAATCCTGTTTTCCTCGTGGGTATTGGAATAGGCGCCGGTAAAACTAATCTCCTTGAAATTCATGTACATTGGCTGAGCTATCGAAATGCCTTTGAAAATTATGCTGATCATGCAGATCCGGCCACCTTTGGCGGCAAGCTCAATCGCCACTGAAATATTATCGGCTATGCCGGAACACTCCAGGATTGTGTCAAATCCGACTCCATTTGTAAATGCGGTGCATTTTTCGGACAGGTTTTCGGAGAACGGGTCTATCAGAAAATCCGCCCCCAATTGCGCCCCCAGCATCCTTTTTTCTGCAACCGGTTCGGAAAGGACTATTGGAAAATAGCCAAGAATTTTTAGTATCCTCACTGAGGCCAAGCCGATCGCCCCGCCTCCCATGACAAGAACGGAACCACCGGCGGAGCCTGCGGTTTTGATGCCGTGCAACGCTACGGCAAACGGTTCGGCCAGGGCGGCATTGCGGGAATCAACGCCATCCGGAATCGAAATCGCCATTTGGGGGTATATTTTCAGATACTCGGCAAATCCTCCGGGAAGATCGCCGATGCCGATCGTTCTTCTGCCGCCGCTGCACAGGTGGGGCATCCCTCTCAGGCATTCCCGGCAGCCTCCGCAAAAGGTGGGTCTGATGATTATTCTCATCCCTTCATGAATGCCTTCCACCCTTTTACCGAATCCGGCTACAACCCCGCTTGTCTCGTGTCCGAGAATCGTCCCCTCGGCCAGAAACCCGCTTTCAATCAGGGAGTGATCCGAACCGCAGAAGCCGGTGTTGACGACCCGGACGACGACAAAATCGTCGCCCTCCTCCGGGATTGGAACTTCCTCAACGGTCAATCCCCTGTCGTGTCTGTAAATAACTGCTTTCATTTTATAATTTCGTTAGTTAACAACAGCGGCGCAAAACCGGAACTGCGAAATACAATGCAGGCAAATATGGCTTGCAAGGATTGACGACTATCATAGTCAATCCGGCAGATCGCCAAAGGCATCTGTCTGAAACTCCTGCTCGATGAGATCAGGCTTGGCTGTATTATACCGCACAACATTTCTAAGCAGGGAGAAACTTTCCTCATCCATTGAAGCAAAACTTATGGCTGTTTCCCGAGACCCCACCCTCAAAATACGCGAATCGACAACTATCCGTGATTCGTCGTTCAACGACAAAATCACCCGGCAGGGGGCGCTTCTCTGAAAAGACGGCTGGGATTTGCAGAGAACGCCGGTCATACTGATATTGACGATCTGCGTTGTGACAGGGTTTGTCTCGTTTGCAAGTAAAACCCCGATTTCAAAATTGACTGAAACGCGCGTACGTTTTCTATTGTTTGGTTCCACGACTATTTATCCTTATACTTTTATTCATTTGGCGCCTTCTGTTTTTAAAATTCCTCTTTTGCGCCAAATTACTTCAGGATTGCTTCATGGAGGAAACCTTACCGGTGCGCCATTCTAAAGACTTTTCCATCATTGTCAATAGAAAAGACTGAAAATGGTGAACGCAGAACAGAAAGTGGTGATGGTTGTGCGAAATAGTCATCAGCGATATTTTATAGCACTCGATTTTGTAGTAATGTGAGGCTGTAAGGAGGTTAAAAATGGTTAAAATCGCTAAAGTGTTAGAGAACTATCGTCTGGATGTGGCATTCGAAGACGGCGCGTGCGGAGTGGTTGATCTCTCCGAGTTGGTTGGCTAAGGTGTTTTTACATTATGGCGTGATCCCCATGTGTTCGAAGAGGTTCGGGTCGGTTCATTCGGCGAGCTTGTCTGGGGAGATACGATTGCTCTCTGCCCAGACTCATTGTATCTTAAAGTAACTGGCAAGAAACCGGAAGATGTTTTTCCCGCATTACGTTGCGAGGCCGTCAATGCCTGAAATCAGCCATTTCTTCGGTATCGTCATCAAGATGTTCTTTGATGATCATAATCCACCGCATTTTCATGAGGAAATGTTTCCAGAAAAACATCAGACCATTGCGGTCAATTTTGACGGTACTCCAGGAATTGGACTTGACAAGGTCGGAAAAATATTGTTTCCGTTGTTTCAGGGGCAATTGATCAGGGCAACAATCAAAGTATGCACTGATCCGGCGCACAGCGCGTGCGAAGGCATCAATGGTCTTTTGACTTTTGCCCTGGAGCTTGAGCATTCGCAGATGATATTGATGAAGTTCGAGCCAATTGCAAAACCATTTGTCATTCCCGAATGTCTCTATCGGGAATATGGTTTTTTCAAGCAGTTAGAACCAGATTCCCGCTCAGAATCGTTGCGGGAATGACAAGAATGGGGAGTTTTGCAATTGCCTCGTTCGTTAAATCGATTCGTTTCTATTTGGTTCATGGTATTCCTCCCGTAGTTTATGGCGCCCGGAATTGAACGCTGCGGGGAGTTACACTGATTTTAATTGTTTTTCCGCCGCGTAGCGGCTTCGTCTAACCATGTAAAAGGCAATGTCTCATCAATTCAGTCAATCTGTCCAGGAGAGACGCATGAGAACATTCAAGAGGAAGTCCATTCTGCTCGCCCTTTTATTGCTTGGCTTATGTACCGCCTGCGGCGGAGGCGGTGGTGGGGATGTGATACCGCCTTTTACGATGAATGATGCCGTCGCAACGGGGGACTTGAATGGAGACGGCAAACTCGACTTGGCTTTGGCTACGACTTACGTGGCAGGGCCCCCGCCTCATCCCGGGCATGTAGTAGTCTATTTGCAGGATCCTGCCCTTTTCGGTCTCTCTTTTTCCGCCGTGGAATATTCCGTCGGCAGCGACCCCTGGCATATCGCCGTTGCCGACCTGAATAGCGATGGCAAACTTGATCTTGTGACGGCCAATACAAGTTCCAACGATGTGTCCGTACTTTTGCAGGATACGACCGCTTCGGGCAGTTTCCAGGCGGCAGTAAACCATGCCACCGGAGTTTACACGAACTTCGTGGCGGTCGGCGATTTAAACGACGATGGGCGGCCCGACATTGCCGCCGCAACCAATGAAGGAATAAGCATCCTCTTGCAAAATCCTGCCCAGCCGGGAGGCTTCCTGACGTCCATCCGTCTTGCACTGCCGTCTGGCGTCTCCTCGACGGCCATTGCCGATCTGAATGGGGATGGCAAGGCTGACCTCGCGGCGACCAGTTCCGATAAAATATACATTTTCACCCAGGATCCCGCGGCGCCGGGGACATTCTTGCCGGCCGTTTCCTATGCGGCAGGCCCCCGTGCATCATTTGTTGTCACTCAAGATATCGATGGCGACGGACTGCCGGACCTGGCAGTCGCAAATGCCGGTGGTTCATCAGACGGCGGCAACTCGAGCATCGCGATTCGTCTTCAGGACCGGCTCAATCCCGGACAATTTCTTGCCGTTCAAAATTACGCATCCGCAAACGGCTCACGTTCGCTTGCCGTAGGCGACTTCAACGGTGATGGCAGGCCTGATCTGGCCCTGGCCGCTGTCGTCTATTCATCACAAAGTCCCGGTATCGTACAGGTCTTTATCCAGGACGCCGCAAAACCGGGGGCGTTCCTCCTGCCTCAAAACTACGGAGGGGGTTATACGCCCCATTCCATCGCCGGCGGCGACTTCAATGGCGATGGGAAGCTGGATCTGGTCAGTAATGACGGCCCCCTCCTCTTCCTGCAGAATTCGGCGCAGCCTGGGCAATTCGCCGAGGGAGTGATTGTCCCTTTGCGGTAAAATAAGTGAATTGAGTAATTCATAATGTTACAAACAAGTTTCTTTAAGTTTAAAACCTTTGAGGCAATTGCAAAACTCTCACATTCTGTCATTCCCGCAATGATTTTAAGCGGGAATCTGGTTCTAACTGCTTGAAAAACCGTATTCCCGATAGAAGCATTCGGGAATGACAAATAGTTTTGCAATT
>JAHYJE010000050.1 GCA_019429105.1 Syntrophobacterales bacterium | reverse complement strand
CGGGAAAACGAAGTTTAATGTTCATAATCTGGTTCTAACTGCTTGAAAAACCGTATTCCCGATAGAAGCATTGTGTACATTAAGCTCCGCTTTCGGGAATGACAAATAGTTTTGCAATTGGCTCAAATATTATATTGCATAGCTCCAGAGATGTAGGTTGCAACCTTCTGCGATTGCTCGAGGACTGATTTATTGACCTTGCCCGGCAAGGCGCCAATCATTGCAGGCATTAGGGGAGCATGAGCTTTTTGGCAGAACTTTATTAAATTTACAGGGGAAAAATTAGGGAGCAGCTTATGAACAGAGAGGTATTCCGGCAATCCCTTCAGGCCGGAAAGGGCAGGGAGAAAATCATGAAGTCTGTGCTTGGGGCAATTGTTTGTCTTGTACTGTTGCTGGGCGGAGGAGTGACCAGCTTGGGCGTTTCCGAATTGCTTGCCGAGGCAGTTCCGGAAAAAGCATCTGACGATGCGAAAAAACAGGCTGCCGTGGGGAAAACAGCGATGGCGCCCGCTTCTGGCGCTTTGGCGATGAATCTGCGGGATTTTGTGCGGAATGTCCGGGATAAAAACGAACAGATCGCCTATCAGCAGGCCGAATGGGCGGTGAGCGGAGAGGCGGTGAAAGGCGCGAAGGCCATTTTCGAACCGGCATTGGTGGGCTCCTACCAGTATCAGGACGATAATCGGAAAAATACGGTGCAGGAAATGATAAACCAGGGTTATGCGCCGGAGTTCTGGGAGGATAGCTTCAGCCAGCAACTCGCCGTCGAAGGGCTTTTGCCAACGGGGGGAAAGTTGCGGCTGGGTTTTTCGCAACGGGATTTTTCCAATAGCGTTGACAACCGCTACAATGTTGACAAGGAAAAACAAACCACTGTGGGTGTAAGCCTGATCCAGCCCCTTCTCAAGGATGGAGGCGTAAAGCCGACCATGGCGGCAATCCGCATGGCGGAGGCCGATCGGGACATTGCCTTTCAGAACTACCGGATTCAGACGATGCGCGTTATGGCGGAAGCCATTGCCGCCTACTGGGACCTTTATCTGGCGCGCCAGAAGCATCGGGTGCGCCAGGAATCCGAGCATACAGCGGAAGAAGTCCTGCGGGACAATATTGCCCGGATGAAAACAGGCAGGATGTCCGAAACCGAGGTGTTGGAGGCGCAGGCCGCGCTTGCCATGCGCAAGGCCCTTGTCAGCGAGGCAAAACAGGCGATTGTTTCCGCGCTGAATAACGTCCGCACCTATCTTTCATCCCCGGTTTCTACGACAAACGCCGAGATCGAACCGGTTGAAGAACCGCGCATCGAAGAGGTGAAAAAGGATTTTTCCGTCAGTCTGCAAAAGGCGCTTACGCTCCGCGGCGAGTATCTTTCCAGCAGGAAAAAGATCGAACGGGAGGATATTCGTCTGGCCTTTGCCGAAAACCAGTTATGGCCGCAGATAGACTTGAAGGGAAGTTATAATTTGAACGGGTTGACCGATAAATATGGGCATCCCATGAATGATGCGCTGGAGCGGGGGCATCCGACCTGGTCGGTGGGGCTGGAAATGCGCATCCCCCTGGGCGGCAGTAAAAAGGCGGCCAGCGAATTGGAAGCGACAAGGCAGCGCAAGCGGCAGGCTTTGCTGGAACTCAAAGCGGTTGAGGTTTCCCTGGCGAATGCCGTCGATACGGCCATTCGCAACATGGAAAATGCCCGGGAGCAGGTTTTGCAGCAGGCAGGCGCCGTGGAAATAAACAAACGACTGCTGAAAACAGAGTCGCAGCGTTTCACCGCGGGAAAAAGCAACAGCCGCATTCTGTTGGAAAGGGAAGAAAATCTCAACAATTCAAAAGAAGGTGCAGCAGAAGGCCTGGTGAGATACATGAAATCAATGTATCAGCTCGAACTGGCGGAAGGTTCGCTCTTGGTCAATCAGGGGGTCGATGTGATGGAGGCAGGGGTAAAATGATCAATTATCCGATGATGCAGCAGGAAGTCGCGAAAAAAACAGTTAGCTTGATTGCAAAGGTTTTTTTTCTGTTCAATGTTGCTGGTGTTCTATGTTTTTCTCCAGTCGCCGCCGCAGTGGTTCAGGCCGCCGAGTCGCTGTCTTTGCCGGGTATAACGGAACCTGTCATGGATGTGACCTTGAGCGCGACCGCCGGGGGAACGATTGCCGCCATTTTTGTCAAAGAGGGGGCGGTTGTGTCCAAGGGCGCGGTAATCCTGGAAATGGACAAGAAGCTCGATGAACTTGAAACGGAGCGCCGACGGCTGATTTGGGAGGGCAAGTCTGAACTCGAGGCCGCTGCCGCACGGGTGGCCACCCTGAAGTGGCTCCTCGAATCCAATCGCGAATTATTCGCGAGCACTGCCTCGGTCAGCAAAGAGGAACTGGAAAAGATGCAGCTCGATTATGAGCTTGCCGTTGCGGAGTACAAAAGGCTGGTTACCCAGGAAGAGCGCGAGCGGATCGAGTACGAGATGGCGCGGGAGACCCTGCGCAAACGCAGCCTGATCTCGCCGATTCAGGGAACGGTAATCAAGCTTTTTCTAGATGAAGGCGAGGGGTTTCAGGAGAATCAGCCGCTTGCGCATATAGTTGACACCAGCCGCGGACTTTTCGTCTGTAATGTGGAGGAATGGGTTGGCCGTAGTCTGAGAAAGGGCCAGCTTGTGGATCTTAAAATTAATGCCGGAACAAAAACCGTTATGGTGAAAGGGAAGCTCGTTTTTGTTTCCCCGGTTGTCGATCCGGCAAGTGGGTTGCTTGAGGTAAAGGCGGAGTTTGAAAATCAGGACGGAACGGTGCGCCCCGGGGTGGCCGGCGCCCTGCTGATCAGGGGGCGATAGCAGTGCGGCAATGGACAAAAGAGCGGGTGCGACTCGGCGCCTGTTTGGTTTGGCGACTACAAAATTTGATGGGCAGAATTTATGGAAAACGTGAAGGAAGATAAAGGCGCCCTTGCGGAGCGTATTGCGCGAATCAGGCGGTTCAGCGGTCCGCCGGCAGAATTCTGGCCGGCGTTTCTGGAGGAATCGGCGAGTCTTGTAGAAGCCCGGCTCGCCCTGCTCATGCTCCGGGCGGAGAGCGGCGATTCCTGGAGGCGGCTTGCCGTCTGGCCCACCGGAGGACTGGGGGCGGCCAGGGGCGACATCAATATAAGGATGGACAAGGTTGCCGAAGCCGCCAGCATTGATGGATTTGCAAAGGAGGAAAAGGCAGCGCCGGGGGCCGCTAAGTCCGATGGGGTCGTCGTGGGAATCCGTCTTGCGACCGATGACAACCGGACAAGCGTGGCGGTTTTTCTGCTCGAACATACCGCCGGCATCGCTCCCGAAGAAGCCGTTACCCGTTTGGAGTTGATTGCCGATACCCCGTCTGTTTACCAGCTCGGCAATGTCGTAAATCGGGCCAAAAACGACGTGGTAAAATTCGCCGAAGCCCTGGATCTGATGGTGCTGCTGAACGCCGAAAAAAGGTATGTTGCTGCGGCCATGACCTTCTGCAACGAGATTGCCTCCCGCTATCGCTGCGATCGCGTCAGCCTCGGATGGCTGACAGGCGCCTATATCCGCATGCAGGCGATCAGCCACATAGAGCGATTCGAAAAGAAGATGGTTGTGGTTCAGTCCCTGGAAACGGCGATGGAAGAGACCTTCGACCAGGATGAAGAGATCCTGTGGCCGCGACCGGAGGGAAGTTTGGCTGTAACCCGGGACCATGAGAAATACTCACGGGAACAGGGATCGCAATGCATTGTGTCGCTTCCCATCAGACTTGACGACAAGCCGATAGGGGTGTTGACCTGCGAGCGTTCCACCGAGCCATTTTCCGAGGAGGAAGTGCGAGGGTTGCGGGTTTTATGCGATCAGGCGGCGCGTCGGCTCGAAGATCTGAAGCGGCATGACCGGTGGTTTGGGGCGAGAATGGTTGCGTCGGTGCGGGAAGCGCTGGCAAAACTTCTGGGCGTCGAGCATACCTTTGCAAAAATGCTGGGTCTTCTAATCGCCGTTGCTTTGGCGGTGCTGATATTTGGACGCTTGAACTACCGCGTGGAGGCGCCCTTTATCCTGAAAACGGACGATGTCGCGTATCTGCCTGCGCCCTTTGACGGATATATTCACAAGGTGCATGTGAAAATCGGCGATCAGGTCAGGAAGAGCGATCTGCTTTTGTCGCTGGACACCCGGGAACTTCTCCTCGAGGAATCGACGGCCCTGGCGAACCAGAACCGCTACGAAAGAGAGGCGGCAAAGGCCTCCGCTCAAAAAGCGCTGGCGGATATGAGAGTTGCGCAGGCCTTGGAAGAGCAGGCCCAGGCAAGGCTCAAACTGGTTCATTATCATTTGCAGCACGCGGAGGTGACGGCGCCTTTCGCCGGTATAGTGGTGGAAGGAGACTTGAAGGAGCTGCTCGGGGCGCCTGTCAAGAAGGGAGATATTCTCTTCAAGGTGGCCAGGATCGAAAAAATGTACGCGGAACTGAAGGTTGACGAGCGGGACGTTCACGAGATCGCTGCGGACGGTACCGGTGAAATAGCTTTTGTCGGCAGGCCGGATTTGAAATTTACCGTCAAGGTGGAGCGCATCGATCCCGTAGCGGTTACCGAAGAGGGAAAAAATGTTTACCTCGTCCGGGCGCTTTTGCCGGAAACAAGCAGCTCATGGTGGCGGCCCGGCATGAGCGGCGTGGCGAAAATCAATGTGGGAAAGCGCAATATCCTGTGGATCTTTGCCCATCGCACGATCGATTTTCTACGTATCCTTTTCTGGTGGTAAAATGCAAAAGGCGGGAAAAACATTCAGTGAATCATGGTATCGCGTAGCCGATCTCAAGGTGAGTCTGCACCCTTCGGTCAAGGTGAGCAAACGGCGTTTCCGCGGGGAAATGTGGTACATGTTCAGCGATCCCTTCAACAACCAGTTTTTTCGGCTGCGGCCCGAGGCCCACGATTTTGTCGTGCGCCTTCGTCCTGATCGCACGGTAGCGGAGGTTTGGGATGAGTGCCTGAATAGAAATCCCGACGACGCCCCCGGTCAGGAGGATGTGATTCAACTTTTGACGCAGCTCTATTTTGCCAATCTTCTCCACTTTGAAAAACCCGCGGACAGCGCCAAACTTTTTGAGCGGTACCGCAAAAGGCAACAGCGGGAGTTGCAGTCAAAACTGATGAGCATCCTGTTTATGAGGCTGCCCCTCTTCGATCCGGACAACCTGCTGAAAAGAATGATGCCGCTTTTTAGATACCTTATTTCTCCGCTCGGGGCGGCTTTATGGGTGGCAGTGGTGGCCGGGGCGATAAAGGTGACGCTGGACAGGTTTGACGCGGTCTGGGATCAGGCCCAGGGGATACTTGCCCCGGATAATCTCTTTCTTTTGTACATCGGTCTGGTGGCGGTCAAAACCATTCATGAGTTTGGGCACGCCCTGGTGTGCCGGCGCTTTGGAGGCGAGGTGCATACCATGGGGATCATGCTGCTGGTTTTCACTCCGCTTCCTTATATGGACGCCACCTCGAGCTGGTCCTTTCGCAGCCGCTGGCAGCGTGCCTTTGTCGGCGCCGCCGGCATGATCATGGAGATTTTTGTCGCCGCTTTGGCCACTTTTGTTTGGGCCTATTCAGCTCAGGGAACTCTCAGCAGCCTTGCCTACAACATCATGTTTGTCGCCTCTGTTTCAACGGTTCTGTTCAATGGGAACCCGCTTTTGCGTTTTGACGGCTACTACATCCTTTCTGACTTGCTCGACATCCCCAATCTCAGCTCCCGGGCCATGAAACACCTGCGGCACTTGGTTGAACACTATGCATTCGGATACAAGGATTCATTCAGCCCGGCGCAGAGTCCCAAAGAAACTGTATATTTAACTACATTCGGGATACTGAGCGGCATCTACCGGGTAGTGGTCTTCACGGGCATCATCTTTTTCGTGGCAGACAAGTTTCTGCTTGCCGGCTTCGTCATGGCGCTGATCGGCGTAGTCACATGGGGTCTGGTTCCTGTTTTTAAATTGTTTGTTTATCTGGCTTCCAATCCCCGTCTTGCCAGAACGAGGATGCGGGCCGTTGCCGTCTGCCTCGGCTTTTTGACCATCCTGGCGTTATTTCTGGCCCTTTTCCCTTTTCCCAACCGCTTTCGCGCTCCGGGCGTCATGGAAACGATGCAGTACGTCCAGGTTGTCAACGACGCCCCCGGTTATGTGAAAAGGGCGCTGGCCCCCTCGGGCATCCGGGTAAGCCCGGGAACCCCGCTTGTGGAACTTGCCGATCGGGAACTCGAATTGGAGATCGAGGCCACCCTCGCGCAGCGGAAGGAAACGCTGGCGATGCAACTGCGGGCGCTGCGCATGGAGACGGCGGATTTGCAGCCAATTGGCAAGCGTCTGGAGGCGGTCGAAGCGAAGGTCAAAGATCTGGAGGCACAGCGGGCTTTTCTGATAGTCCGGGCCAGGGAGCCGGGCATCTGGGTGGCGCCGGAGATGAAGGATCTGATCGGGGCTTGGCTGAACAGGGGTTCGGTGATCGGGAAGATTGTCAATGAGAACGCCTTCCGCTTTTCCGCCATTGTTTCTCAAGACGAGGCGACCGAGCTTTTTGCCGAAAAAATAAATAATGCTGAGGTTCGCATCTCCGGGCAGGGTGGAAAAAATCTTGACGTTTTGAAATTCCAGATCATTCCATATCGGCAGGAAAAATTGCCGTCGGCAGCCCTGGGATGGCGGGGGGGCGGCGAGGTGCCGATTTCCACGAAGGATGAAAAAGGCGTGCAGGCGGCGGAGCCCTTTTTCCAGATTAACGCGGATATAAAACCTCCCCCGGAAGCGCTGCTGCTGCACGGTATGTCGGGAAAGCTCCGTCTTACGCTGAATCCGCAGCCGCTCCTTATCCAGTGGGCTCATAAGTTCAGGCAAATGCTGCAAAAGAGGTATCAAATTTAATGACAATTCCGGCTCAGGATTACCACCGCACCCGTATCGTGATTACTGAAAAGCTTTACAAAGGCATGGACGCCCTCGTTCACGGCTTTGCCGGCTGGCGTCGGCGCCGACCCTCCGTAGCCCTTTCCCTGCAGGAGGAAGCGGATAAGATTAGTGAAATGGCCCGGGGGCTTGTGCATATTTCGGATCACAGGTTGCGGGAGCGGCTGTTGGACATCCAGATACAGTTCCGGCGTCAGGCCAAGGATCACGAGGCTCTTTTGCCGGAAGCCCTGGCGAATATGGTGGAAGCGTCAAGCCGCACGACGGGGCTTTTGCCGTATCCTGTTCAAATCATGGGAGCTTTGGCGCTTTATCACGGATATCTTGCCGAGATGGCGACCGGCGAGGGGAAAAGCCTCACCGCCTGCCTGCCTTCGGTTCTGGCGGCATGGAGCGGGCGGCCGTTCCATTTTGTGACGGTCAATGATTATCTGGCGAATCGCGATGCCGTCGAAATGAACCAGTTCTACTCTTTTTGCGGGGTATCGGTGGGATGCGTGACTGGGCAGATGGAGCCGCGGGAGCGCCGCTTGAATTACGAAAAAGGGGTTGTTTACACGACGCTTAAAGAACTGGTCGCGGATTTTCTGAGGGACAGATTGATTATCGGCGCCCTTCATGATTCTTCGCGCCGGCAGCTCCGGCAGCTTCTCAACCCGCAGTCGAAAAGTCTGGACGGCACTGTCTTGAGGGGGCTGGATACGGCCATTGTGGATGAGGCCGACAGCGTCCTGATTGACGAGGCGGTGACGCCCTTGATTATCTCCCGGGCGCAGAAAAACTCTTCACTGGTGGAAGCCTGCGAGATCACCCACAGCATTGTCGTTGCGCTAACGGCAGGAGCGGATTATCTTGTCGATCATAAGTACAAGGATATCAACCTGACCAAGGAGGGAACACGCAAGGTTGAGGAGCAGGCCCGGCTTTTGCAGGGGATGTGGCGCGGTTCCGCCCGTCGCGAGGAGCTTGTCAAGCAGGCGTTGACGGCCAGGGAATTTTACAAGCTGGATCAGCAATACGTCATTCAGGACGGCAAGGTGGCCATTGTCGATGAATTTACCGGGCGGCTGATGCCGAACCGGACCTGGCGGCACGGGCTGCATCAGGCGATCGAGGCCAAGGAAGGTCTGACGGTTAACGATCCGAGCGAGACCTTGGCTCGACTCAGCTTTCAGAGATTCTTCCGCTTTTTCCGAAAACTGAGCGGCATGACCGGGACGGCGCGCGAGGCGACTGCCGAATTCTGGCACATCTATCGGCTGCCCGTCATGACCATTCCCACCAATCGCCCCTGCATCAGGCAAAGCATTCCTGACCGGATTTTTTCGTCCGAGGCGGAAAAGTTTGAAGCTGTTGTGCTGGATATCGAAAATAGACGGCTCACCGGCAGACCGGTGCTGGTAGGTACCAGGAGCGTTACTGCCAGTGAAAGACTGGCTGCAATGCTTGCCGCAAAAGGCCTTGAATTTAATCTGCTTAACGCCGTCCGGCACAAGGAGGAGGCCCAGATTGTCGCCGCCGCCGGAGAGAAGAACCGGATCACGATCTCCACGAACATGGCAGGTCGCGGCACGGATATCAAGTTGGGGTTTGGCGTGGCGGAACTGGGAGGCCTGCATGTGATCGCAACTGAACGTCATGAGTCGGGGCGCATTGACCGGCAGCTTTTCGGGCGTTGCGCAAGGCAGGGCGACCCCGGTTCCGCTCAGGCGTTTATGAGCGTTGAAGACGAACTGATCAGGCGGTTTGTCCCGGCTTTTTTGCGGAAGCGACTGACAGATGCCTTTAATGGAGGCGCTCCCGGAGCCAATATATTAGCAAAAACGGCGCTTTTTCAGGCCCAGAGAACCGCCCAGCGGCTTGCCTATCGCCAGCGCCGGGACGTGCTGAAAATGGACACCTGGCTGGAGGAGGCGCTTTCCTTCAGTGGGCCCAGCGCCGAGGTGTAGGGTTTTACTTTGGTGCAATATGAAGATATTCTCCACCCTTCGCGATTAGAGTGTGAAATGCGTCACACTTCCAGAGATTTTCTCTTGACATGGGGAACGGGTGTTGTTAATCAAGCCCAAAGTCTAAATAGAGCGTGCATGCCCTGTTTTGGCTGTCAATAGCGGTTATTCACGGCGTCTTTCTGGTATTGCGGAGTAAAAACAGCAGGTTTATTTTTAAGCGACAAATATTGGAATTTCTAAACTGCTCATAAGTGTGGTTTACGAGTGAAGAAGGCGCAGCCTCCCAACCAATTTGAGATGGAAACTCTCGAACCGAGGATACTCCTGTCCGGCGACGCGCTCGTCGGCATGGCGTATGCTGCTGCGCCTCATGCCCTGCGTCCGCTCGCTTCAAAGCTTGCCTCTCCTCAAATCGAAGAAATCGTTTTTCCCGCCGAAACAAAAGACTCCGATTCCGCCTTCCGGCAGTCGTTTCAGGACGCCTGTTCAGTCGGCACTGAAGATCTTTTCGGCGGGATGGAGGAGATTAGCTTTGATGATGAGCCGGAAGCTTGCGTCGTTGACGCAGCCGCCGGGGAATTAAGCCTTGACGCTCAGGCTGCCGAATCCGGGATCATCACGGAAACTCAGCAGGCGCTCCTCGAAGAAGGGCTTGAAGGTTTTTCCGACTTCATGGCGGCACTGGAGGATTTTGATGCTTTCGGAACGTCCATTGCTATGACCGACGGCGTCACGCCGGGTCAGTTGCTGGCCTTCCATGAGGTGCTTGACACCAGACTCTTCAAACAGATTTACGACTATTTCGGGGATGCCACCGACCCGCCGACCATTGTCGGCATGATGCAACTGCTGGCAGATTTTTCCGGCACAGGCGGCGCGGCGGGTGTAAAAGACGGATTAGACTTAGACTTCAACCTCGACAATCAGGGTTTTTCAGTCAGCGTGGAACTGCTTTCCACGCAAAGCGGGTTTTTGCGCCTTGCCGCCGACAATGCGGGCATTGAACCAGGAGAGTACGAAAACTCCGAATATGTTGCATCTTTTGAGATAAGTTTCACCTTCGGCCTGGATGGGAGTAGTGGTTCCGACGAGTTCTTCGTGGAACTGCTATCGCTTTTTGCCGATGTTGCAATCAGCGACTATCTCTCCCCGTCCGGGGAGGCCGCATCCCTCTATCCTCTGCAAACGGTTTCTGAAACCGGCAATCTCAACCTCAATTTTGACGTCAATTTCGATCAGTTGTACGCCGCGGGAGGCCGACTCGCCGCCGACCAGCTCGTCTCGGTTTCACCGCTGAAAATTTCCGCTATCCTTTATATATATATGTCGGAAAATTTCGTGACGGATGAACCCGCCGCCGGGTCTCGCACCTTGACCTTGTCGTCCGCCTCGCCGCTGGTTCTGGATGAGCCTCTGGTCATCGGCGCGGGGAGCACCCTCAACGGCGCCGGCAGGATTATCGGCGACGTCATCGTCGAGGGCGTGCTGAGCCCGGGAAACTCCCCCGGCGTCGATGAGTTTGACAACCTGACACTGAGCGGTTCACTGACGATGGAAATCGGGGGGATGACCCCCGGCGCCGGGCCGGTTGAGAATCCGGACAATGGGTATGACCAGATCAATGTCACAGACAACATCGTCCTCGGCGGGACCCTCGATATTTCTCTTATAAACGGCTTTGTCCCTGCCGCCGGTCAGACCTTCGATATTATCACCTTTGGTTCTGCATCCGGCGCCTTCGCCGATGCGACCGGCCTGTTCGGCTTCGGCGACAACAGCCTCTATTTTGAAATTGTCCAGCTTGACTATCGCATCCAGCTCCAGGTGAAACAGGTTTCCACCTCCGGGGCGACAATCCAGGATGCCGACGTCGCGGAGAGCAACGCGCTCGGCAAGGCCTTCGGCGGGTATTTCGCCGGTTTCACCGCCAGCGTTTCGGTTAACCTCGAGCTGGCCGGATTCGTCTCCATCTCCGGCGCGATCGGGGTCTCCCGTTCGGAAAGCCAGATCAAGGTGGCAGGCGAGAATGTCAGCGCCATCCTCCCGAACGGCTCCTTCACTGCGGGCGTCCTTTCCGGTAACTTTGCGCTGCTTCTAAATGACGACGGAACGCGGGTGACCTTTGCCAACGGATCGTTCGCACTCTCCGGAGGTAATTTTGCCAACGCGACCGGGACCGTCAGCGTCCGGGAAAATACGACCGGATTGCTTTTTTCTGCCGGGACTGTGACGGTAGGTTCCGTGAATGTTTCCGTCCCGGAACTTTCGGTTGGGCTCAAGAGCGTCTCTGGCACGAATCTCTCGTTTGCGATCAATGGCTTTGCCACGCTCACCGGCGACTTAGGTTTTGAAAAGACGGGCTCGACCCCCGATACATTGCTCAGGGCTTCGGCGCAGAACGTCGCCGCGAAGATCCAGTCGGGCGATTTTGAGGTCGGCGTCACAAATGGCGGCATGGGGCTCGTCATTACCGAGTTCGGAAAGGTCGCCCTCGAAGCCTCCGGGGAGTTCTATCTGACCGGGGGCGGTTTCGCCTTCGCGTCTGCCGATTCGGTCATCGTCCGTTACAACGACAGCAACGTCTCCTACACCGGCCAGTCGGTTTCGATCGGCGGCGTCAATTACACCTTCTCCAACCTTCCCGCCTCGACGACGCTGAAGAGTGTTTCCGTTTCCGGACTGCAGGCGACATTCTCCGATGTCTTTACCGTCGGCGGAAACTTCGGATTTGAAAAAAGCGGGACGGATGTCCTCGTCGTCGCAAGCGACGCCTTCGCGAAAATCTCCGCCGGGGATTTCTCCGCCGGGGTCAGTGCGGCCAGCCTCGGGCTGGTGATCCGCTCGACCGGCAAAACCGCCCTCGAGGCGAAGGGAACGCTTGCGGTAACCGGCGGCAGTTTTGCCTCGGTTAGCGCCACCGAGGTGAAGGTTCGGTACAACGACACCAATGAAGCATTTACCGGACAGACGATTGCGGCTGGCGGAGTTTCTTTCACGTTCGGGACGATGCCCGCTGCGACCTCGCTTACGGGGGTGTCCTTGACAGGTCTTGCCGCATCGTTCGGCGATGTCTTCACGATCGGCGGGAACTTCGAGGTTGAGAAGTCGGGTGGCGACGTGAAAATCGTCGCATCGTCCGCTTCGGCGATTCTTAGCGTCTCCGATTTCAAGGTTGGCGTCAATAACGGCGTCCTGGGTTTGGTCATCAAGGGCAATGGCGAGAAGGCTTTCGAGGTTGACGGCGATCTGGTGCTGGAAGGGGCAGGATTTGCGTGCACCGCCGACAAGGTCAAGGTGCTTCTCAATGAGACGGGCATTCCCTATATCGGTCAGGCGATTTCCGCCGGCGGGATGGATTTCGGTTTTGAAGAGCTTCCCGGTTCAACCACGATCCGGGGAGTTTACATAACCGGACTTGACGCCGATTTCGATTCGATCTTCAGCATTAGCGGCAATTACGGTTTCGTCAAAGAGGGAACCGTCGTCAAGGCGGTTGCCACCGACGCCTCGGCGATCCTTGCCGCAGGTTCGTTCTCGGTTGGCGTCAACAGCGCCGACCTGGGATTGATCATTGATGCCGCAGGCAAGGTTGCCCTGGAAGCGGCGGGGGCCCTCTCTATTCAGGGCGGCGGCTTTGCCTCCGTTTCCGCAAGCGAAGTTTTGGTGCGTTACAACAACACCGGCGCCCTTTATACCGGCCAGAAGGTTTCCGTCGGCGATGTGAATTACACCTTTGCGAACCTTCCCGCCTCGACAACGCTGAAGGCGGTTTCGGTGACGGGCCTCGAGGCGAGCTTGGGCGGCGGCCTGCAGATCGGCGGGGATTTCGGTTTCCAGGCCGATGGGACGACGATGTACGTGGTGGCGGAAAATGCGCGTGCATATTTGGGGGCCGGTGATTTTGCAGTGGGAGTCGAGGACGCGTCGCTTGGTCTGATCATCGGTGCCACGGGCCGGGTACTCGAGGCCCGCGGCGGCCTCTTTGCCGAAATCGGCTCGGATGTTTCCCTCAGTGCGACGACGGTGTCCGTCCGGATGAACGAAACCGGCGCGGCCTATACCGGGACATCTATTTCCGCCGGCAACGTCAGCTACACCTTCGAGAGCATGGTCGCTTCCACGACGCTCAAGGAGGTTTCGGTCGGCGGCGCCTCGGTTACAGTGGGAGGTTTCGTGCAAGCCTCGGGCAGCCTTGCCGTCCGCTTCTCTACAGATACTTTGACCCTTGACGACGCGAGCGCCGTAGCAGTTGATCTTTTGACGGTGGGCGGAAGCGACCTTTCCGCGTTCGCCGGATATAATGGCGGCACCGATTATGCCGTGGGCCTGCAATTAACCGACGTGGATTTCGCCCTCGTGCTGGTCGGCGAACAGATGGCGGCTGGTCGCGGCTGGGTCGCGGTTGAAGGTTCGGTCGGCGGAGCATCCGTGGTCGGCGTTCCGGGACTTACCCTTGCTGTGACCAGCTTCGGTCTTGAGCTCAATCTGGCAGCCGCGGACAATACTGTTGTTGACTTTGCCTCCTCTCCGCTGGATGTGCTGGTTGCCCCTGCTGCGACCGTTACGCTGAACATGGACGGCGCTGCTGGCGAGCTGATCCAGGTTGCCGGTACGGTGACAATCGAGCTTGCCGATTTCTTCCGTGTTTCCGGCAGCTTTGCCTTTGTCAGCAGCGACTCCACGGTGCGTCTGTCCGACGGCAGTTCCGTTGACGTTGATATGATCACGATCGGCGCCGATTCGGTGACGGCTTTTGCCGGCCTCAACGGCGGCAGCGCCGCTGACAAACTCGGCTTCGATCTGACAAACGCCGATTTCGCGATTGCCCTGATGACCGATCAGTCCAACCCCGCCCACAAGTGGATGGCCCTGAAAAGCGAAGTTGGTTCGGTAGCCTTTGTCGGGGTTGACGGGTTGACGGTGGATGCCGATACGCTGACGATCGAGATAAACCGCAACCTCGGAACCGAGGGGAGCCCCGTTGCCCAGGATCCGGAGCTTACTGCTACCCGGCTGAAGCTCGAGACCGACATTTCCGTCGGCACCCTCATTTTTGAACTGGAGGGCGACACAGCGGAGGTTGCTGTCGGTCTTGCGGATACATCGCTTACAATGATTTCCAAGATCACTTCCGCCTTGGAGAGTCTGACCGGAGTTGGCGTCGGCAATGTCGAAGTAAGCGGCACCCGGGCGGATGGTTTTATCCTTATATTCAATAAGGCGCTTCTCGGCGAAGATCTGAGCGGCATCAGGGTAAGCGCTCTCAGCCCCGAGGTTGTCACCACGGCGCTTGAGAAGGTGGCGGGCCTGCCCGCTCAGGATGATGTCGTTTACGACATCGCGACGGAAAATACCGAGCTGCTGCTTGTGACCGACATCCAAGTCGGAACTCTCAAGTTCACGCTTCGCGGCGAGACAAAGAACGTAGCCGTTGCCTCCGGTACGGCTGATGCGGCTCTTGTCGGTCTAATCCAGACGGCGCTTTCCAGTTTCACGGCAGTCGGCGTCGGCAACGTGACGGTGGCAGGCACGAGGGCCGCCGGATTTACCATTGAATTTGTCGCCGCAATGGCCGGCGAGGATTTCAGCGATCTGGCCCTGTCGATACTTAGCCCCGGCGTCGAGGCATCCGTCTCAACGGTTGTCAAAGGCGGGCAGGTTGTAACCGGGAAAACGACAACCGGCGCATACGTCCGGGAAAAGCAGGTCATCTCCTTCTCCAACGGTTTCCGCAGCACGAACACACGCTACGAGCTTGAATTCAACGGCCTCAAAACGGGTCTGCTCGATTTTTCGGTGAACAGCCCCACGTACAACCGGGCGATTCTCCAGGCCGGTCTCGAGAGTTTGACAACAATAAAAAAAGGTAACGTGAGGGTTGAATTTGATCAGAGTTCAACCTCCGCTGCGCCGCGCTACTTTGTTTATTTTATCGGCACGCTTGCCTACCAGAATGTTCCGCAGATTGTCGTCGTTTCCTCCAGTAACGTGACGGTCGCCGTCGCCACTTCGGTTGAGGGCCAGGGCGCAGTGACAACCCAGACGGTGACGGATGTTTCCGCCGAGCAGCAGGTGCGCGTCCAGTCGGCAGCCACCGGAACCTTTACGCTTTCGCTTTTATACGATGGCGCGACCTACACCACCTCCGCGCTCGCCTTCACCGCGACGGCGGCTTCCGTGCAGAGCGCTCTGAACACGGCTTTCAGTTCACTCGCCGACGCCTCGGTTACCGTTACCAGCACAACGGCGGGCGTCTGGAACGTGGCATTCAACGGTACGCTTGCCGGCAAGAATCTTGCCCGGATGACCGTGGCGACGACGCTTGCCCCGGTCGGCGGTTCCCTTGCCATCGTGCAGCGCGGCTTCGAACGCCTCGAGAGCACGACCTTTACAACCGCCGCAGTGAACGAACTACAGAGAGTCAGCATCGAGGCCCAAACCGGCGGGACGTTTACCCTCGCCCTGACTTATGGAGGCACGACCTACACGACGGAGGCGATTGATTTTGCGGCTTCGGCGGCAGCGGTTGACTCCGCGCTGACGTCGGCCTTTTCCACCCTTGCCGTGGCAGACTTTATTGTAGCGAGAATTACTGCCGGCGCCTGGGAAGTACGACTGACCGGTACGCTGGGCGGTATTGATCACGAGTTGTTCAAAGTCGTAGCCACTCCGGAAGTGGCGTCGGCCTCCCTGACGGTTGAGGAAGTCGGAAAGTCGCTTGCCCGACCGGACATCATCCCGGCGGCCGATCCCAACCTGGTGGTGGATTTCGGAGTTCAGAACCTGGAAGTGAAGACCGGCCCCGCAACCACAATGAAGCTCAACATGGATGGCCTTGAGGGAGACCTGATCCGGGCTTCCGGCAATATGACCCTCGCTCTCTTCGGCTTTTTCACGCTTGAAGGTGGACTCGCTTTCGAGAAATCGAGTGAGACGGTCAAACTTGCCGACGGCACTGAAGTACTTGCGGATATGTTGACAATAGGCGGTGGCGGGCTTAGCTCCTTCGTCGGCGTCAACGGCGGCACGGCGGATGAAGTCGGTTTGACGCTTGACGAGCTGGAGTTTGCATTGGTTCTGCTTGCAAGCCGCGCCACTCCGAGCCGCACCTGGACCGCCTTGGAGGCCACCGCCGGCCGGATCGCCCTGGTGGGCATCCCCGATTTCACGCTTGAGGCGACGTCTCTTGCGGTAAATATCAATGATGCCGGCGACGGCGGCTCGGTCGTTGATTTCAAAACTCGGAACCTTACTGTTCTCACCGGCTCCGGAACAAGCCTTACCCTCACGATGGACGGCGCCCGGGGGGAACTGCTCGAAGCCGAAGGGACAATCGATATTGACGTTGCCGGTTTTGTGGGATTGTCCGGCACGATGGCCTTTTCCAAGACAGGCGCCAACCTTGTCGCGGTAGGTACCGCTGTCGATGCCTCGCTTACGGCGGGCACTGCTGTGAACGTTACCCTTGCGAATGCGAACTTCGGTTTGAAAGCAGGCGACGGCACGACGGCTTTCGAGCTCAAGGACGGTTTATTCGCCGCTTCGATCAGCGGTTTGACTGACATTACGGCGACGAGCGTTCTGGTTCGCTACACGAA
>JAHYJE010000049.1 GCA_019429105.1 Syntrophobacterales bacterium | reverse complement strand
TGGCCTGACGGATGAGCTTGCGCATGCTGAACTTGATCACCCGATTCCACGGACAGACAGAGTCGCACATCCCGCATTGGTAGCAGAACTTGAAAACCTCCCCGCCGTTTTCCTTGATGACGTCTATTATCTCCCTGTAAGGAGCCACTGTCTCCATTGTGTTCCTCTATGATATTGTTTCGCCTTGACTTTTGCTGATCAGCACTTGCTGGACATTGATATCCGGGCAACGGTATCCGCGATCTTCTGCAATCCGTATTTGTCGATCATCGCTTCCAGGCCTGTTTCCACGTCTCCAAGCATTTCGCCTTCTTCGACTTCCTCTTCGCGCTCTTCGTAAACCAGGGCTTCATTGATGCACCACTGAACGCACAGGGGCTTCTCCTGGGGCGGATCGGACTCGCACATATCGCATTTCAGCGGCAGACCGGAATCCGGTTCCTTGAAAAGCGTCCGGGAGGGGCACGAAGCCCGGCAAAAGTCGCACTCGCCGTATTCCTTTCCGTCAATGACATATTTATCCCTCCCCATACATTCGGCGGAGGTATATTCCCCTGCGTAAACAGGAACATATATGTCCTTGAGGGGATCGCGTATCACCCGGATTCGTGATCTTTCCGGATTATTGCTGCTGTATTGCGGGTTAGCGTGAAAGGCGGAGCAGATCATCTCACAGGCCCGGCAGCCATTGCACTTGTCAACGACGACCTTGATTGTCTTGATTTTCTTCTTAACCTTCATTTTTTATGATCCCTCTTCGTTCCAAATCTTCGCCGACGAAATCCATCGCCAACTCATGTAAAGACTCTTTCGTGGGAATGCCTTGACTATTCCACCCCTTGAATTTGTAGTACTCATCCCGAAGCTGCTCTTCCAGCTCGGGGAATCTCTTCTTCCAATGGTCTTCAGGCGGCTTCTCATCGGCCCTTCTCAGGCCTCTTCGGCTGTTAATCGCCCGCACCAACGTCCGGTTCCGCCTCGCTATTTGCGATAGCTCGGCCTCGTCAATATCCATCCCGGTCGCCGCGGAGATGAAAAGCGGGTAATTGTGCATATGATAGGGAGGTTTCAGCGGAAATGACGATAAACCGGCGCATACCCCAAGGGCGTCATCGATGTAGTGCATCTTTTCCATCCAGTCAACAATTTCACAGGACATTCCAACCGTCGGGTAATAGGGATTGGAGTTTTCGCCGCGCGGTTCCCAGTCCAGAAAATACTGCTTGAATTTTTCGTCCGGAACCTGGAACCAATCCTTTACAAACTCTTCCCGCTCCTCTTTGGTGTTGAACGGCGCCTGGGGGAACTGTCCTTCAATCTGGGTAATGCCAATCTTTTCGCCGGTCGAATACATGAGAAAATAGATGGGATTCAGCATTCCCAGCTTGAGAGGAAGTTGCTCATGTTTCTTGATGTTATTGTGGGCGTAGGCCTCCGCGCCCTTGCCAATCTGCTGGGCGGCCCAATAGGTGCCATTGGCCAGAATATCGCCAATACCCTCGCGCCGCACAATTTTGTCGAGCAGCCAGTAAAATCTTTCCTTGTTGTCGGTCGGGAATCCCGGCATATTCTGGTCGGTCAGAATGCCGGCCTCGTAAAGCTCAACGGCGAAGGCCATGGTCTGCGGGGCGGAAAATGCGTCCACTCCATATTCCGTGGCTTTCTGGGCAATCTGGAAGCCAAACTCCAGATCGGACATGGCCGCCATCGTGTAGGTAAGTTTGGAGTAGCATTTCATCATATAGACCGGCGTATTGGGAACAGAAACAGTTGCCCCGCATTTCATCGGACAGTTATAACAACTTATCAACCGCTTCCGGGCGTTTTCCTGGGTTTCCCTCCAGGTTTTTTCGACTTCCTCTGTCCAGAAACCTTTTCTCCGAGTACGGGCATTCCCCCAGGCGAAATTCTCCGTATGCCACGACTCATCATGAATTGCCATCTCCTGCGGCGAGCCGAGTCCGGATAAAATGGCCGGCACCCCGGGAATAGGGTTTGTGGCGCGGAATTGAATATATTTCAGCACGTCGTTGGCAAGACTCATAAATTTGGCAGGATCGGCAACATTGATGTCCTTTGTTCCCCGGACGACTATCGCCTTTAAACCCTTGTCGCCCATAACGGCGCCCACTCCCCCCCGGCTGGCGCTGGAGCGGCCCTGCTCGATGGAGGCATAATAGACCCTGTTTTCCCCGGCCAGCCCGATGGAGACCACCTGGGCTTTCGGTTCTTTCAATTCCTGCCGGAGCAGCTCCGCCGTTTCGCCCGCGCCTTTCCCCTGCAGATGAGAGGCATCGCGTATTTCTACCTTGTCGTTGTTGATCCACAGATAAACAAGTTTGGGAGACCTGCCGCGAATGACCACCTTGTCATAACCCGCGTACTTCAATTCCGGGGCGAAAAACCCGCCCATCATCGAAAAAGCCATTAACCTGGTCTGGGGAGAAAGGGTGGTAACGATGGTGCGATTGGCGCCGGGGGCCGGGGTGCCGCATAAAAGACCGGTGCCGAAGATCAGCAGGTTTTCCGGAGAAAAGGGATCGGCATCGGCAGGAACCCTGTCCCATAAGAGCCTGGCATTGGTGCCCAGACCGCCCAGATGCAGCTCAGTCAATCCTGGATCAGTCTCCACCCTGTCAACGCTGCCCCGAGATAGATCAACTTCCAAATTAAAGCCTGTCTCTGCGTACCTCATTTTCTTCCCCTTCTAAATTATCTTGATTTGTAATGCATTTTTCGTTTGATAATGGAAAGGATCAAACCAAACCCCACCCCGCCGCGTCTTTCGAACAGATTTTACGGAGCGTGTCAAGAACTTTTTTAGAACCCTCAGCTTCAGCAAATCATAGGTCCTTACTGCGTCAAAAAACGACGTCAAGCATATCATTGACTAACCGACTCAACCATTGTATATTTTCCTGCAACGACAGTGCGTTTCGATGAAAGCAATTTGTCCGTCGCAAGGAGGCTTATTATGGATAGCACAACGAAAGTTGGTAAAAAGGTTAAGGATTTTACTCTAAAGGATCAGAACGGCCAGGATTTTCGGCTTTACGAATGCCGGGGTAAACGGGTGCTGCTCTCCTTTCATCCGCTGGCCTGGACGCCCGTCTGCGCCCAGCAGATGCAGTCCCTGGAGAAAAGTAAAAAGGCCCTGGACAAACTCAACACCGTCGCCCTCGGCCTCAGCATTGACAGCGTTCCCTGCAAGGCAGCCTGGGCCAAAAGCCTGAAAATCAAAAACACCCGGCTGCTCGCCGATTTCTGGCCGCACGGTGGGGTGGCCAAATCCCTGGGAATTCTCCGGGCCGAAGGCTTTTCAGAAAGGGCCAACATTATCCTGGATGAAGCGGGCAAGGTCATTTTCATCAAACTCTACCCGCTCCGGCAGCTTCCCGATATCGAGGAAATATTGGCGGCGCTGCGGGGCTGATTCAGCGCGTGATCTCCCCGATAGCCTTAACCATGTTCCCCATCTGTACATCCACCTTGCCGACGATTTTCCGCACCTCGCCCATCATCGCTTTGGCCTGGACGGAATTGTCGGCATTCTGTTTGGTCATCGAAGACATCTCTTCCAGCGAAGAGGATGTCTCTTCCAGCGAGGCCGCCTGTTCCGAGGTCCCTTCCGCCAATGCCTGGTTTGACGAGGAGATTTGACCGGCTGCCGCCGCCACCTGCTCGCCACCCTCGGCCAGCGCCGCTGCCACCCGTTGGATGGGGCGGATAACCACCCGGCCCAGCATGAGGTTGAGCAGCAAAATCTCCAGGATAATCCCCACGCCGAAGGCAATGAGGGAGTTTTAGCCAATCGCTTTCACCGCCATCTCGGCTCGGCATGGTCAGAGCGTAACGATACCGATACCGCGCCAAATACATCGTTCTCCTTGGCTGTATTGTGACAAGAAAGGCAGTCTTTTTTGGCAATAATGGGAAGAACAAACCGGATCAGGCTCTTGTCCCTGTAAACATTGAATGTTTCCTTACCTGTGGAGAGTGCCAGCTTCTCCATCTCATCCTGAGGCTGCCCCCCCTGACGCTCTTTGAACTGCGCGGCGACGGCAGGGTCCCGGACGGCATGAACGCTTTCCACATCCTTGCGCGCAGCGGTAGCTTTCAGAAACAGCCCCAAGCCATTCATATCGCCCGTTTCGCCATAAGCCGTCACGGTATCGCCGATCGTCACCGCGATCTGCCTGGAAGCGCTCAAGGTTTCTGCCTCCATCACCGCTCTGGTTTTGCTGTAAATCTGGTACGAAGCGGCCCCCAGGATCACGGTAAGGCTGACAAAAACGAGCGCTCGCTCTATAAAGTTATTGACACCCCTTACACCCTGTAGTAAAAGCATAGATATGGGAACTATCTACATGATCCGTCACGGACAGGCATCCTTTGGCAGCGAGGACTACGACCGCCTTTCCCCCAAGGGAATAATACAGTCCCGGGTGCTGGCCGAGTATCTTGCGGCAGTCGGCGTCGCCGCCGATATTCTTTATTCGGGCCAGATGAAAAGGCAGATCGACACGGCAAAACAGACGGTGGAAATGTATAAAAATGCCGTCCCCCCTATCCTGTCCCCCCGGATCGAAAAAGCCTTTAACGAGTATGGCTCTCAGGAAATTCTGCTGTCGTTTGTAAGGGAAATCGTCGGCGAGGAGTCCTCGTTGCCCGAAAACATCCTTCAGAAATATGCGGAAAAAAAGAAATTCCAGGAACTATTCGAGCAGGCTTTATCCGGCTGGGCAACCGGAAAATACAAAAAGGAAGGCCTCCCCACCTGGG
Organism: Syntrophobacterales bacterium; assembly: GCA_019429105.1. Lineage (NCBI taxonomy): Bacteria > Pseudomonadati > Thermodesulfobacteriota > Syntrophobacteria > Syntrophobacterales > Syntrophobacterales bacterium. The sequence continues at coordinate 13,101 of JAHYJE010000049.1, read as the reverse complement.
AGGAATTTACCTCTCGAGTCTGGAACGGAATAGAAAAGATCATCAATGATCATCCTGCGGGCAGGACAATCCTCATCTTCACCTCGGGCGGGCCCATTTCCGCGGCCCTCCAGCGGGCGCTTAAACTTTCCAACGAGGAGACGATCCGGCTGGGCTGGCAGATAGCCAACGCCTCGATAACAAAATTTCTTTACAAGGGTGATCGCTTTACCATCGCGTCATTCAATGAAACCGCCCACCTGTCCCTCCGGAGGGAGCAGGAGCTCGTCACATACCGGTAGATGATTGATGTCTGTTTACATTTAGCAGCACTGCGAGTGCGTCAGGCTTCAGCCTGACTGCATGAGCAGTTTACTTGCAGATAATAACTTTTTTCTTTCAGGAGGCAATGATGGATTTTTCGCTATCGGAAAAGATGCAGGCCATAACCGGCATGATCAGGGAATTTGTTGACCGGGAATTGATCCCGTTGGAGGCGGAATATTTAAAGAAGCCCTTCCGGGAGCTGCTCCCCGTTCTCGAAGAAAAACGGGCAATGGTCAAGCGGATGGAGCTCTGGGCTCCCAACCAGCCGCAGGAATACGGCGGCCTGGGGCTGAGCCTCCTGGAGCACGGTCTCGTCTCGGAGGAACTCGGGCGGACGCCCATTGGCCATTACGTCTTCGGTTGCCAGGCGCCCGACGCCGGAAATATGGAAATACTCTACAAATATGGGAACGAGGCGCAAAAAGAACGCTGGCTGAAACCCCTCGTCGCCGGTCAAATCCGGAGCTGTTTTTCGATGACGGAGGTTAATCTCGCCGGTTCCAACCCCGTCATGATGGACACAACCGCGGTAAAAGACGGCGACTTCTATGTGATTAACGGCCAGAAATGGTACACCTCATCCGCGGACGGCTCGGCCTTCGCCATTGTCATGGCGGCAACCAACCCTGAAGCCCCGCCGCACCTGCGGGCCAGCATGATCATCGTTCCGACCGACACGCCGGGCTTTAACCTGGTGCGCAACATCCCCGTCATGGGGCACGCAGGGGATGATTATTTCAGCCACGCGGAGATCCTCTATCAGTCCTGCCGCGTACCGCAGAAAAACCTGCTCGGCCCCGAAGGAATGGGCTTCGTGATCGCCCAGGAGCGTCTCGGCCCGGGGCGTATCCACCACTGCATGCGCTGGCTCGGGGTTTGCAGCCGCGCCTTCGATCTGATGTGCAAAAGGGCGTCGGAGCGGATTATCACCTCCGACGGAAAAACGCTTGCCTCCAAACAGATTATCCAGGCGTGGATCGCCGAATGCGCCGCCGCTATCCAGGGGGCGCGGCTGATGACGCTCAATGCGGCGTGGAAGATCGACAATCTGGGGGTAAAAGAGGCCCGCGAGGATATTTCGCTGATCAAGTTCCATGTGGCCGGAGTAATGCAGAACGTTGTCGATCGCGCCCTGCAGGTGCACGGCGGACTGGGAATGACCGACGATGTCATCATCCCGTTTTTTTACCGCCATGAACGGGCGGCCCGTATCTACGACGGCGCCGACGAGGTGCACAAGATGTCCGTTGCCCGGCGGATCTTGCGGGAATACGTCGGCAAAACCGTTAAATAAAGGAACAGGCCATGCGCGGTTTCCAGACATTCAAAAATTCGGCGAACCTCTCCAGCGAGCAGATCTGCAGTGAGTTCCTGAACGCAAACCGAGAGCAGATCCGGATAAAGAAGGATGAAACCGCGGTCCGCAACCTTGTCCGAATCTTCGACTCAACGCTTGCGCTCAGCAGCAGCAAGGGCTTTCAGGCGATGAGCGTGCGCGATCTGGCCCGCGAGGCGAACCTCAGCATGGGGGCGCTCTATTCATACTTCAAAAGCAAGGAAGAACTGCTCGCCATGATCCGCAGCTTCGGCAGCCGGCTGATGAATACGGCGCTATCAGGCGAGATAAGATCGGATTCCGCTCCCGGAGAACGGCTGGTTCAGGCGATCGAGGCCCATCTATACATGAGCGAAATCATGAAGCCCTGGTTCTACTTCAATTACATGGAGGCCAAAAACCTCCGGCGGGAGGAGCAGAAAAAGGCCATCGAGATGGAGCTATACACAGAGGGCATCTTTGTGGAAATCATCAAAGACGGGATCGCGGCGGGATGTTTCCGGGCGATTGAGCCAACCCTGACCGCCGCGGTTTTAAAGGCGATGCTTCAGGACTGGTACCTGAAGCCCTGGAAATACCAGAAACGCGCCGTCTCGGTGGAAGACTACGCCCGTTTTCTGATTGAAATGATGGACCATTTTCTGAAGGAAAGCTGAAGGAGGGCTACAATGGATGTCGCGGATGAGACACGCCCGATTCGCGAGGGCGAAGAGTTCGACATAAAAAGGGTGGAGCAGTTTCTCAAGGACAATATCCCGCAATTGAAGGGCGCACTCACGGTATCCCAGTTTCCCGGCGGACACTCCAATCTCACCTACCTGATTCGCGTAGGCGACCGCGAGCTGGTCTTCCGCAGACCGCCGTTGGGCCGCAAGGCAAAAACAGCCCACGACATGGGGCGGGAGTTCCGGATGCTCCAGGCGCTCCGCCCGGCCTTCCCCTATTGCCCGGAGCCGCTTGCCTACACCGATGACGAGACGCTTATCGGCTGCCCCTTTTACGTCATGGAGCGGATAAAGGGGCTGATCATCCGCCGGGATTTGCCGAAATCGCTCGCGCTCCAGCCAAAAGAAGCGGCCCGGCTTTGTGAAAAACTGATCGCTGTCTTCGTGGAGCTGCACCAGGTCGATTACCGGAAAATAGGCCTGGAAGACTTCGGCAAGCCGGCGGGTTACGTCAAAAGGCAGGTTGAGGGGTGGTCGGAACGCTATCGGACGGCAAAAACGCCCGACGCCCCCGATTTTGAGGACGTAATGGCCTGGCTGCACGAAAAGATGCCGCCGGAAAGTCCGCATGTTTCGGTGATCCACAACGACTACCGTTTTGACAACGTGGTTTTGCACCCCGACGATCCGTTTCGGATAGTCGGCGTCCTCGACTGGGAAATGGCGACGATCGGCGATCCGCTGATGGATCTCGGCGGGGCGCTGGCCTACTGGACCAATCACGACGACCCGCCCGCCATGCAGGCCATCCGGATGATTCCGACGCACCTGCCCGGAATGTTTACGCGGCAGGAGTTTATCAAACGCTACTCGGAGCGGATGGGAATACCCGTTGAAAAAAGCGATTTCTACTATTGTTTCGGAATGTTCCGGCTGGCCGGAATCGTCCAGCAGATTTACTGGCGCTTCTACCACGGCCAGACCAAAGACGAGCGCTTTAAACTGATGATCGCCGCCGTTCAGGTTCTCGAAGCAGCTTGCAAACGGCTGATCGAGAAATCGGTACTGTAACACTTAAAAAGGAGAAAATGATGGATCTATTCAGTCTGAAAGGAAAAACGGCATTGATAACCGGCGCCAGTCGCGGCATCGGCGAGGCTATCGCCAAAATACTCTCCGCCCACGGGGCCCGGGTGATTCTGGTCAGCAGAAGACCGGAAAACCTCCAGCGCGTGGAGACGAAAATCAGGGAGGCAGGCGGCGAGGTGGAATCGCTCGTCTGTAACATGGGGGACATCGAGCAGATTCAGACATTGTTTGCCGAAGTCGCGAAGCGCTTCCCCAAGCTCGACATTCTGGTGAACAACGCCGGCGCCAACCCGTCCTTCGGGGACGCGTTGAGCATCGAGGAAAGGGCCTGGGACAAAACCTTTGCCGTCAACCTGAAGGGACCCTTTTTTGCCTGTCAGTGCGCCGCCCGACTGATGCAGAAATCAGGCGGGGGGGCAATCGTCAATGTCGCATCGATAAACGGCGTCCGGCCCGCGCTTTTTCAGGGGGTTTACTCGATTACCAAGGCGGGGGTCATCTCCATGACGAAGGTCTATGCCCGAGAGCTTGCCCCGTACCACATCCGGGTAAATGCCCTGCTGCCGGGGCTCACCGACACCAAATTCGCCTCCGCGCTGACGCAAAGCGAGGAAATCATGAAGATCGCGCTGCCGATGATCCCGTTGGGGCGAATCGCCCAGCCGGCGGAAATGGCCGGGGCTGTGCTGTATCTCGTCTCCGATGCGGCATCCTACACAACGGGGATGTGCCTGACGGTTGACGGCGGCATGCTGGCATAGGATCAAAAATGCCTCCGGCAAAACGGGGCGCTGTGTTAAGGCGCCCTGTGCCGCCGGGGGCAATGACTTACCGGCTGATATTTACCTGTCTATTTTCCCTTGCCCTCTTCCACCACCGGGGCAGGCATTACACTGTCCGGCATCGGTTCCACCCCGTATTTCCATTTCAAAAACTGCTCGCCGGTCGCCGGGTATAGTGCGTAAGTAAGCAGATCTTCATCATTTTTCGCAAGTTCTCCGATCTTCGCCCTGGCGTCTGCCAGTTCCGGCTCGATATAATCGGCGGGCCGGCCGGTAATCGGCGTCTGACCGCGCTTGTTGCGCTTCAAAACGACCTTCTGCACCTCGGGATCAATGGGGGTCGGCGTTTTTCCGTACAAACCGTAAATCAGGTCCTTGAACTGGTTGTTAATCATCTTGTACCGGCCGGCCACGACATTCATCACCGCCTGCACGCCGACAATCTGGGAGGTCGGGGTAACCAGGGGCGGGGTGCCCGCTTCCGTCCTGGTCCGCGGAATCTCGGCATAAACCTCGCCAATGCGATCCAGGGCGTTCATCCCCCGGAGCTGACTAACCAGATTGGAGATCATGCCGCCGGGGATCTGGTGTTCCAGGACGCCAGCGTCGATCAGGGAAAGCGTATTCGATGCCAGATTCTGCTTATACTTGGGGGCAATTTTCTCCAGGTGGTCGCCCATTTTGATCAGCTTGTGCAGATTCATGCCGGTGTCCCGCTTTGTCCCCTGCAGAGCTACCATCAAGGGTTCGATGGCCGGCATCGAGGTGCGCAGCGCGTAGGGGGCAAGGCAGGTATCGACAATGTCCACGCCGGCCTCGATCGCCTTGATATAGGCCATCGACGCCATCCCGCTTGTGTAGTGCGTGTGCAGGTGCAGGGGAACCTTGACGACCTTCTTCATTTCCGTAATCAGATCATAGATATCGTAAGGAGAGATGATCCCGGCCATGTCCTTGATGCAGACGCTGTCCGCCCCCATCGCCTCCAGTTTTTTGGCGAGATTGACGTAGTACTCCATGTTGAACACCGGCCCGCCCAGATGACGTTCCGTCAGGGAATAGGAAATCGCCCCCTCGAAATGCTTGCCGTTCGCCTTGATCCGCTCGACCACCGTCTCGAAGTTGCGCAGGTCGTTGAGGGCGTCGAAAACGCGGAACACGTCAATCCCCGCATCGCAGGCCTTATCGACGAAGAGCCGGGCCACGTCGTCGGCGTAATTGCGGTACCCGACCAGATTCTGCCCCCGCAGCAGCATGGAAAATGGCGTCTTTTTTATGTATTTTTTGAGGGTTTTCGGCCTCTCCCAAGGATCCTCGCCAAGGAAACGATGCATTGTGTCAAACGTGGCGCCGCCCCACACCTCCATCGCCCAAAAACCAGTCTCATCCATCTGTTCGGCAATGGGCAGCATGTCTTCCGTCCGCATCCGCGTCGCATAGATGGACTGGTGCCCATCGCGAAATGTATTGTCCTGTATCTTCACAGGATTAACAGGTCCATCCTTCATGACATCAATCATCCTTGTCTCCTCTCCTTTGTCATCATATTTATAAAAACGGGCCATCCGCGATCCCGGACATGCTTAACAGAAGCGCGCCTCAATTACAACATCAACAATGGGCTGCCGAGCCGTCCCTCATTCCCCCTTGCCGAATACGCCCGCATGGATAGCGGCAAATTCATCCTTGCCGCCGGCAAGCAGCGAGGCGAGCGGCAGCGCCTCTTTTCCGAGACTTACCATTCTTGCCGCCATCTGGCGGACATCCCACTGGGCGTGACGATCAGCGCGAACACGGGCAATATGGTAAAGCTCCCGGGCGTTTACAGTCATGATGACCCGGCGGCGGTGGGCATTGGTCAGGAGATAGGCGGCGGCAGCCGGGCCCGTTTCCGCTATCTTCCGGGCAACCTTTTCCGCTTCGAGACACAGCTTGCGCAAGTCAGCCTCCCTGCCGATAGCCATCACGGCCGGAGGAATCGTCACCCCGAGCGCCGGGTTATACCCCTGAGCTGAAAGCGTCGCCATTCTGTGGCGCTTCAACTGAGCATAGCAGGAAGCGCTGCAGACAAGTTCAAACGTCAAAGACGCGTGCTCAAACTCCCGGGGTGCGACGTCGTGGGCACTCATTTTCTGAAGCGCCGTTTTGAAAAGCCCCCCTTTTTCGCTTAAGGTCATCCCCTCGACGATGCGGGAACACTCCGCAAAAGAGAGGTTGGAGGCGGACATCAACAGCGCCGCCGCGATTTTGTCATCTCCCCGGGGGTCAAAAGAAAGCAGGCGGACAACGCCCTGCGCCTCGCCGTCATCCACTTTTCCTGCATAGTCGGATATTTTGTCGGCCAGCCGCTCCATATCCGCATGCAGTTCCCCTGCCCTTTCCCGGTCGTAGGGGGTGGGGCGGGTGTAGCGGACAAGGGACGGGGCGATGCCGCTTACCGCCTCATACAGCATGCCGCTAAACCTTCTCGCCTCGGCGAGGGGCGAGGCGGCAAGACGGCGGATCATCAGTTCGGCATTCCGGGCGTTGATCGTCATCCCCAGTTGCGTCTCGGTCGCCAGCGCCAGACAGTAGCGGGCATCCTCCTTGGCCCAGCCCTCCAGCAAAGCCGCATTCGCCGGATCGGCGGCAAGTTCTTTATTTTTTTCGAATACATACGGCCTGAGCTGCCCATATAGTTCCCGGTAAAAGGCGTTCTGCCGGCGGATGACGGCAACAAAAAGCTCCTCCAATCCGGCGCCGCGAACCTCATCCGGAATGACGAAATCATCGGCGAGCAGCACATAACGCTGCGATTTTTCAGTATAGGAGACAAGCCGCGCTCGCTCTATTTCTTCGACAAGCAGCCTGGACACGCCGATAATGTCGATGTTGAAGACGGCGTGTTCGGCAATCGAGCTGTGTCCCATCTCAAAGACAATATTTTTATTGGAGAGACGGGCCTTTTCCACCTCGCCCCGCGCGCTCGCCCGCAACTCGTTCACCGGCGCCGGATTACGGCTGATCCGCGCATAGGCGGCAGCGATCGTCTCCGGCGTCAGATCACGGCGTTCCGGCTGCAAGTATTGAAACTCATTTATAATATCACGGTCTATGTTGTGCCCGGCAAGAATAATCTTCACGTCCGACAAATCTCCCTTCTGGTCTGGAAAAGTGAGCACACCTTATCATTGCCGGCGTTTCACCACAAGAAAATCTTATCCCGCTGTCATCAATAGTGTTTGACAAAACACATATCCTTACATATTATCAGCAGTAAGAAACATAGACGGAGGTTTGAATTATGCTCTCTACAGTTACCACAAAGGGGCAGGTAACGATCCCCAAATACATTCGGGACGCACTGCGTATCGAGCCCAATGACCGGGTTGCCTTTCTCCGCGAGGGAGATCGAATAGTCATCCAGCCGCTCCGCACCCTTAAGTCTCTGCGGGGGGCGGTGAAAGCCAAACCAGCATCTTCGTTCGCCGCTGAACGTTCTCAGGCCAAAGACGCCCTTGCCGAACGGATAACGGGTGAAGTGAAATGAACAGTTGCTTTGTCGATACGAACCTTTTTGTCCGCTACCTCACCGACGACGATGCCGAAAAAGCCGACCGCGTCGAGGCGCTTCTCGTTGAGGCATCCGCGGGCAGGATGAAACTTGTCACAGCCGATATCGTCATCGTTGAATTGATCTGGGTGCTCGAGTCGTCATACGCCCTGAGGCATGGAGAGATCACGCCGATGATTCGCTCCATCCTGGCGACGCCGGGGCTGGATGTGGTAAACGCTCCCCTCGTGAGCAGGGCGTTGGAGCTGTACGAAGAAAAAAACATCGACATCGTTGATGGCTACATAGCCGCCCTGATGGAAAAAATGCATATCGGGGACGTCTATTCCTTTGATCGTAAACACCTTTCACGCGTAGACACCATAAAACGAATCGAGCCCTGACCTTTTTCAGGGAGAACATTCATGGAGAAAAATGAATGGGACTGGTAAATCTGTTGTTCAAGGATCCGCTGTCGTTTCTGCTGGTGGCGGTTCCGCTTCTGTATGCGATTATTTTTCACGAACTGGCCCACGGCTGGGTCGCCTGGAAGCTGGGGGATCCGACGGCAAAAAACGCGGGCCGGCTGACCTTGAACCCGCTTGGCCACCTTGAGCCGATCGGTACGCTGATGCTGCTTTTCGTCGGCTTCGGCTGGGCCAGGCCGGTGCCGATCAATATGGGCTATATCCGCACCCGCTCCGGGCTGATCATGGTCGCGGCGGCCGGCATTGTTGCCAACATGATCATGGCTTTTATCTCAGTTTTGCTGTTCAGGCTGCTGGCGCCGGAATCTTCCAGTTCGCTCGGCCTGCTTTTGTACTACATGACGCAGATCAACATCATGCTCGCGGCGTTCAACCTGATCCCGATCCCGCCCCTGGACGGCTCAAAGATCCTGATGGGGTTTCTGTCATCCCGGGCCCAGTACGCCCTCGCCCGCCTCGAACCATACGGATTTTTCATTATCATCGGTCTTCTGTACATCGGGGCGCTTGACCCGGTGATCAAGTTTTTTCGGTGGATCATCTTGACAATTATCGGGTTTTTTATTTTCTGAACAATGGTCTGTAGATGAGCGACACGGTATTTCAGGTAACAAATCTCGCCAAGGTGTATCTGATGGGAGAGGTTGAGGTTCATGCCCTCCGGGGGGCGAATCTCGAGATCTTTACCGGGGAGCTGGTGGTGCTGCTCGGCCCCTCGGGAAGCGGAAAATCAACGCTTTTGAACATCATCGGCGGTTTGGACACGGCGACCAGCGGGACGGTGTTTTACCGGGAAAAGGAACTGACGTCCGCCGGCGAACGGGAGCTGACCGAATATCGCCGCACCAGTGTCGGGTTCGTTTTTCAATTTTACAACCTGATCCCCAGTCTGAACGCGCTGGAAAACGTTGCCGTCGTCACCGAGATCGCCCACAACCCGATGAAACCCCAAGAGGCGCTGACGCTGGTCGGCTTGGGCGAGCGGCTCGACCATTTTCCCGCCCAGCTTTCCGGAGGCGAGCAGCAGCGGGTCGCAATCGCCCGCGCGATTGCGAAGAATCCGGCGGTGCTGCTCTGCGACGAGCCGACCGGCGCGCTCGATTCCCAAACAGGAATCGTCGTCCTCGAGGTCCTTGAAAGAATCAACCGGGAGCTGGGCACGGCAACCGTTATCATCACCCACAACGCCGACATCGCCGGGATGGCGGACCGGGTCATCCATTTAAGCAACGGCCTCATCACGGAAATTGCGGAAAACAAGGTCAAAAAATCGTCAAGTGAACTTCAGTGGTGAGGGCGTGAAGTCGCTCGATCGAAAAATATTCCGGGATATCCTGCACCTCAAGGGGCAGGTCTTCGCGATCACCCTCGTAGTTGTAAGCGGTCTGGCAACCTTCATCATGTTCATCAGCACGATCGATTCCCTTTCGCTTACCCGGGACGCCTTCTACCGCGACTACCGGTTTGCCGACGTTTTTGTCTCGCTGAAGCGGGCGCCGGAGAGCCTGAAGCAAAAAATAGCCGAAATTCCCGGCGTTTCCCTTGTCGAAACAAGGGTCTGCGGTTATGCCAAACTCGACGTCGCCGGTTTTGCCGAACCGGTCACGGCCCGGCTCGTGTCGCTGCCGGAGGAGGGCGAACCGCTCTTGAACCGTCTCTACTTGCGAAAGGGCAGACTGGCCGACCCGACCCGGGAAAACGAGGTCGTAATCAACGAAAGCTTCGCCCTCGCCCACCGTTTTGAACCAGGCAACGGTTTTGCGGCGATCATCAACGGCAAGCGCAAGGAACTGGTAATTGTCGGCATCGCCCTTTCCCCGGAGTTCGTACTCTTGATGCGGCCGGACGCGACCAGCCCCGATTTTAAGCGATACGGGGTGCTCTGGCTGGGACGCAAGGCCCTTGCCCGATCGTACGACATGGACGGCGCCTTCAACGACGTCGTTCTGACCCTGTCGAAAAACGCCCGCTCCAGCGACGTTATCGCCGCGCTCGACGCCACCGTCGATTCCTCCGGGGGACTGGGCGCCCACCCCCGCAAGGATCAGATCTCCCACCGGCTTCTGACCGGCGAGTTTCAGCAGCTCCGCCAGAGCGCCCGGATCTTTCCGACGATCTTCATCTTCGTCGCCGCCTTTCTTTTGAACGTCGTCATGAGCCGGACGATCAACATGCAGCGCGAGCAGATCGGCATCCTGAAGGCGTTCGGCTACACGAACGCCGCCATCGGCGTCCATTACGCGAAGCTGGTCGTTCTGATCATCCTGCCTGGTCTCTGCGGCGGCGTGGCGGCCGGAATCTGGTTCGGCCGGATGCTGGGCGACATCTACATGGCCGTTTACCGTTTCCCCATGCTTATCTATACCTTATATCCCCATGTCGTCATTGAGGCGCTGGTAATCAGCATCCTTGCGGCTCTGGCCGGCACGCTCTTTTCCCTTGCCCGGGCCGCCCGACAGCCCCCCGCCGAGGCGATGCGGCCCGAGCCGCCCGCCCGCTATCGGGTGACATTTCTCGAAAAGACGATCGTCGGCCGCCTGCTTTCACAGCCCTCCCGGATGATTCTGCGGAACCTCTCCCGCAAACCGGTCAGAACCATGCTTTCGATAATCGGGATCGCCGTCGCCTGCGCGACAATGATCGCCAGCGGTTTCTTCAAGGATTCCGTAAACTTCATAATTGATGTCCAGTTTATCCGCTCGCAGAAGGAGGATATGAGAATAAGCTTCGTCGAGACTTCTTCCTTTAAGACCTTGTACGAACTGAAGAATCTCCCGGGGGTGCGAAATGCCGAGGGCTATCGCCGGGTCCCGGCGCGGTTCGTCTCCGGTCATAAAAGCTACCGGACGGCAATCTACGGGATCGAACCGGAAAGCCGTCTGCATCTGCTTTTGGACACGAATCTGCAGCGGGTGGAGATTCCGCCCGAAGGCATTGTTATCAATGACTATCTGGCCAAAATGCTCGACATCCGGACCGGCGATCTGCTGACCGTCGAGATTCTCGAAGGGGCAAAACCGGTACGCCGGATTCAGGTCGCAGGCACGGCCAAGCTTTTTCTCGGCGTGCTGGGATACATGGATACGGGCGCTCTCAACCGTCTGCTGCGGGAGGGAAACGCGCTTTCCGGCGCGTATCTGCTGACCGACTCCCTGCAAAACGAGGCGCTCTACCGTCAATTCACCGACATGCCGAGGGTGGGCGGGATTGTTATTAGACGCAATGATATCAAAAACTTCCACGATGTCCAGGCGCGGGGGATGCTCTTTTTCACGTTCATTGCGACGCTGATGGCCTGCTCGATCGCCTTCGGTGTTGTCTATAACAGTGCCCGGATAGCATTTTCAGAACGAAGCCGTGAACTTGCAAGTCTCAGGGTACTGGGATACACGCGCGGGGAGATATCGTATATCCTGCTGGGTGAGCTGGGGCTGCTCACGCTTGCCGCTCTGCCGCTGGGCTTTATCGCCGGGCGCCTTTTGTGCGCGTATATCGCCGGGGCGCTCGCCTCCGATCTGTTTCGCGTTCCCCTGATAATAGAAATGCATACATACGCACTGGCCGCGGCCGTCGTGCTGATATCGGCCTCCTTTTCGGGGCTAATCGTCCGGCGCCGCTTAGACACGCTCGATCTTGTCGAAGTATTGAAAACGAAGGAATAAATTATGAAAGCTGCCACACGAAGAACGCTTCTTTTGACCGTCATCATCCTCGCCGTTATCCTGGCGACAATTTACGGTTTTCTGCCGAAACCCGTCGCGGTCGAACTCGTCGCGGCGGCGCGGGCGCCGCTCCGGGTGGCAATCGAGGAGGAGGGGCGCACCCGGCTGAAGGAGAGGTTTCTCGTTTCGGCGCCGGTTGCCGGATATATTACCCGCAATCGATTGAACGTGGGGGATGCCCTCCGCAAGGGACAGGTTCTGGTTTCTATAGAACCGCCCCGGTCGCAGCCGTTAGACAGGCGCACCCGCGAGGAGGGGGATGCCCTCGAACTCGCAGCGGAAGCCGGATTCAAGGCGGCACGGGAAAAGGAACAGGCCGCGCAGGCCGATGTCGAGTATAGCGAAAAGCGGGTCGAACGAATAAGGAATTTATATTTAAAACGGTATGTTGCAAAGGATCAGCTCGATCAGACGGAGGCAGCGGCAAAGAAGGCGAAGGCCGTTCAGCTCGCAGCCGCGGCCGCGGCTGAAGCCTCCCGCTTCGAGCTTGAACGGGCAAAAGCGGCGCTTAAAAACGTCTTTCCCCGCGGAAACCAGGAAAAGCCGGAAACCCTGAAGGTTGCCTCGCCGTTAGACGGGGTTGTCTTCCGGGTGCTGCGCAAAAGCGAGGGGCCCGTCAGCGCCGGCGAGCCGCTCCTGGAGATCGGCGATGTCCGGGCGCTTGAAGTCCGCGTCGAGGTGCTTTCCTCCGACGCGGTGAGGATAAAAAAGGGAACAAAGGCGGTTTTTAAACGCTGGGGCGGCGAGGATACTCTGGAAGGGGTTGTCCGCACCGTAGAGCCGGCGGGCTTCACCAAGATCTCGAGCCTCGGCGTCGAGGAGCAGCGGGTGCTGGTGCTTGCGGATATTGTTTCCCCTCCGGAAACATGGCGCGCCGTCGGCGACGGCTACCGCCTCGATGCGAGTTTTATCGTCTGGGAAAAAGAGGACGTTTTGCAGGTTCCGGTCGGGGCGCTGTTCCGTTCCGGTCAGAACTGGGCCGTTTTCGTTGACGAAAACGGGCGGGCGCGGCAGCGAGTCCTGAAAATCGGTCGGCGCAACGGCCTGGCGGCAGAGGTTGTCTCCGGCCTGAAGGAAGGCGAGCGGGTCATCACCCATCCCGACGATGCGGTAAAAGATGGCGTGCGCATCACCGGAGAGGCAGGTCTTTAATTTAAGCGTTTTGCACTCGCAAGCTGGCT
>JAHYJE010000048.1 GCA_019429105.1 Syntrophobacterales bacterium | reverse complement strand
AGGAGGAAGAGGTATATAAACGCCTCGACCAGAAGATGACGACCGCCTATCACTCGGTGCTCGACACCTCGAAAAAGTACAAGGTCAACATGCGGCAGGCGGCTTATGTTGTCGCCGTCGAACGGGTCGTGGAGGCAATGAAGGTTCGCGGCTGGGTATAACATCAGATCTTACAGCATAAAAAAGGGGAGACTAAATGTCTCCCTTTTTTGTTTTCCGCTCTGTAAAAAATGGCGGAGAGAGCGGGATTTGAACCCGCGGTACACCTTTAAGGGGCGTACAATCGCTTAGCAGGCGATCGCTTTCGGCCACTCAGCCATCTCTCCTTGATCGTCAATTGCGGGAGCAGCTATTACACGGGCAGGCTATCCGCTGACTCCTCTGCGCTTAAGAAATTTGGCGGAATTCACAAGAAAAAACTCCTCAAATTTCCCAAGTCCGGCGCACCATAGATCATTAGGTTGATTTCGTCAAGTCGTTTAGCGTCCCGTAATCCACCACCAAGTTTCAGATTGAAGTTTGCTCGATCACACACTTCCCATGACCTCCTTGAGGTAACGGGCGATGCGATCCTTGTTCGCACCAAGGCTGGAAAACTGCTTCTCACACACATCGCTCAGACGGGCCAGCACCTTGCGGTTGACGCTCTCCTGATCTTCAAATACCGCCATACTTCGAAGCGATACGCCCATCTTTTCAAACTGGAGGAGGGAAATGGTTGCATCCCGCGCCTTGTCATCCCCGGGCAGGGCAAAAACGAAAAGCGGCCGTTCCATTCCGTTGACACGGCAATCGACATTGTACATTCCCTGAGGGTCCTGTTGGGAGTCATGCCAATCGAAGGTTCTTCGATGCTCGGGGACTGCTTCCGAAATGAACGCGCGAAAATCTTCCATGAAGGTGGACCGCACCCTTTCTCTCGACAAATACGAAACATCAGTGATCTTCAGGAGCGCCTGGGAGAATGAAAAAAGGGCGTCGCCGTAATGGTCTTCCTGAATAGCAAGAATCAATTCACCATCCCGATCCTCAATGTTGAAAATGGAAATTGCATTCGTCATGATCTTTTGTCGGGTTCCTTTTTGAAAGTCCTTCTCGTCAATGTCGTAGGTGAGATGCATGTAGGTGTGACCTTCGTCGGTCAAAATCCACCGGGCATGTTCACGACGAAGAACAATGGCGAGATGGTCTCCATCTTCAAACAAAAAAGGGGTGAATACCCGGTAACGATCAATGCCTTCCTGCGCGAGTTGCACCTGTTCGCATACTTTAGCGCGAAAATCAGAGACAATGGTGGGATCAATCGTCATAGTCATACCTCTTCAAACAGTTTAAGTTGAGGGTTTTGCGGCACCTCGAAACCACAATCGCGGAGCATACAATTAGCGGCTGCTTTCAAATCAAAGTAGCGGTCCGATGGTTCGGCGTAACCATCCTCCCTCATTCCAAGTTCTTGATAGCGTTCGGTGGCCGTGTTTATCGCGAAGACGAATGCTGGAACGAAAATCCCTGGGTAACGGTTTTGTCTCTTGAATCAGAACCTTTATTTCGTCATCGGAATATTTGGCTGCCATTATGCGCTGCTCCGGTACAATTCGGACCTAATGAAGCTACTTAAAGACAATTAACCTCGACTAAGTGTTACTATTAGCATATGCTGTAAGTGGCGGTCAACCAACAGGTCGGTACTCCGCATCCATCATTATTGCGCTGAGAGTCGGGCAGGGCCAGCCAGGCAGTAAATAGCTCGTCAGGCTTGCCCTCCTTCATAGCGGAAAAATCCATATCGCCAAACAACCCGCGCTCATTAAAGTAGTGTGCAAGCAACTCGTTCGGCATCTGACGGAGGAAATTTCTTGTTGTGTATTGACCAGCCATTTGATCTCCTTTCCTTGGTGATCCTTATCCCATAATGCCACAGTAATGCTTGAATGTCCTGAAAACACCAAACTGCCGGTCAGTCTCAACTGCTGAAGCTTTATTGTTGTTCAATGATCAAGGTTGATCAGATATTATAGCAACTTTTCTTCTGCAATACGCATGAGTGATCGATAAAAAATGATTGGAAGCGTCATCTTACCGTTAGTGCAATTCAGTTGAGCAAAGGGGCCATAAGCCCAGGAATCTTCTCCCGCCATTCCATTTGTTCCTGTACGTCCCGTCGTTCCTTCGCCAGCCAGGCGAGAATTTGGCTCAAGTCGAACAGATTGCGGCACTGTCTTGGCGCACCAGGGACTCGCTTCGTCTCTTGCATGGCAATAGTGGTCGGGGTGCTGCCTTTATATTGCCCAATTACCTCCGCATCGGAGCCTGATCGGGCAATGTGGAATGTCCGAGCCGCCGCCTTGAATCCCCATTCTTCTCGTAAGTCCTTGTTTACCCACGGGACAATACGCTTTTCGCTGATTTCCGCTTTGCGCCAGCCTTCAAAGGTCTTCTTATCCGCCTCGGATTCCTTCAACCCTGCTGTGAGAACCTCGCCGATATCATCGAGCCAGATGTCGCCGACGTGTCTGCGGCGAACATCGAAACGGGTTACGCCGATGACGAGGCCATTGCTGCAAACAAAACGGAACCACCCAACGAGGGCACGGAAACGGGTGCTTCCGTCAACGGAGTTCAGACATTCCAATCGGAGAGCCATCGGGTGGCCGTCACCAGGATCAAAGCTGTACTTGTCGGGCAAGTAGAGACTGAGGGCCATCCGTTCGCCGTACTCGGTAATCTTGAGTTCGGCCTTCACGGCGGCGGTTGCGATTTTCGCGTCGGCGAGGGCCTTCGTGGCAACATCCAGGACGGCCAGGTGCGGTACAAGGGCGTAGTCCTTGGATACGACACCGACCGGGATGAAGGTATTGTCCTCGCCGAAAGGCAGTCTGACAATCGTGTCGAGTCGTTCATTCAGACGGGACCGCTCGTTTTCCGGCTGGGTCAGGCCAAAGCCGCGCCGTTCAAATGAGGGGACATGTGCGCGAATTTCGGTCAAAGTACCTTCGTGAAATGTCACAGGCGAATTGAACCACTTGGGTCGCGTGTTGCTGTCCGTCGTTTGTGTCTGATGGTTTCTTGGGATCATGCCGCCCTCCTGGTGAGTTGTGTAAGTTGAAAGTTATCTTGCATCGCTGCAATGATCTCGTCAATTCTCCCGTCAAAGAGCCGATTTACATCTTGATAACTGCCGATGATCTGCTCGTAAATCGGGTTGGCAAAAATTGTTCGGGCATCCACGCTTCCGTGTTCTCTCATAGCCGCGATAAATACGTCTTTGATCTTCCGCAATACGTCCACTTGTTTGTCGGTGAACTCTGCGGAGCGGATGTAGCTGTCGTAGCCAGTCTGAACCCGTTCAATGGGCGTCGGAATCCGGCGCTTGCCTAGAACGTGAAGGAAGAAGTCCCACACGGACCCGGCGGAATAGTCGTATATACGCTGGAGATTGCCCTCGTTCAGCCAGATTTCAGGTTTCGACACCCAGTCCTCAACCGCCTCGATGTCCACCGGTGTGGGTTCATAGTCTGCTCGATCGTCGAGTTTCTGTTTCAGCGACACAATGTCGGGGTTGTCCGGGTTTTCAACGGCAGCCTCGAAGATGCGCTTGGCTTCCTCGATGGGGATGTTATCGACCACGCGGACGCCTTCATGAACCTTGACTCGCTGGATTTGGTGTTCCGGGTCCGGGTTGTCCACGATGAAATAGCCTTCGGGTTCACCCCCGCCACCTCCACCCCCCTCGGTGCCGGCGACAACCTTTGTGTTCTTCTTCTCGGTGCCCTTTCCGTTATCGCCCATGCGCTTGCACAGGCCCACGAAGTCAAGAACCTGGAAACTGAACTTACCCGTCTTCGTATCAAGGCGTGTACCCCGGCCCAGCATTTGAATGTACTTGCCGACTGACCGGGTGAGTGCTGCGAAGCCGATGTAACGCACACAGGGGATGTCCACCCCGGTACTCATAATGTCCACAGAAACGGCAATGTAGGGCTTTTGGTAAGGCTTCTTGAACCAGCCTTTGAGCGTCCGGTTCAACTCGGCGTTATCAGAAATGATCGGCTCGGCATAACGGGGATTCTTGCCCTCGTCGTTGAAAACTTTGTTCAGCGCGTTTGCCAGCATCATGCAATGCGGCTGGCTCACGCCGAAAAGAATCATTTTCTCGCCATACTCAGTCCGCTTGCGGATTTCCTCGGCGATGCGTTTGGCCGTGTTCTCTGTGAGATACTTCCGGTTCAACTGTTCCAGCTTCAGTTTCTTGGTCTTGTCCAGTTCGATCTTCTTCCGTTCGTCCGGGTCCAGCACGTAGTCGAACTCGACGCCCTTCGTTTCGGCGATCTGTGTGAGGTGGGTTTTGATCTCATCCACCTTGTACGGCGCAAGGAAGCCCTCCTCGATGCCCCGCCCCAGGTCAAATTGGTATGTCGGGTCCCCGACCTCGCAACCGAACAGGCGGTAGGTGTCCAGAATGGCGAGGTCGTCGTCGGAGACCTTCTTCGGGTCTTTCGGAATGGCAATCCGAGGCGTAGCGGTGAGCCCGATCCTGGGACAAAGGAAGTGCTCGAAGATGACCTTCCGGCTGATATTGATGGACCGGTGGCACTCGTCCACGATCAGCAGGTCATAATAGGTGCTGGGAATCCCCGAGAAAAGGATTTCCAGGGTGTCAATGACGGCGACGTGAATGTTCCGGTGTTTGAACCCTTTGTAGTTGCCCGTCGTGATCCAGCCCGACGTGTAGGTAGGACTGATGAGACTGAACCCGTCGTCCCGCGCCTGCTCTGCCAACAAGCGGCGGTCCACGACGAAGAGAATCCGCCGAGCCAGCCCCGAATCCAGAAGCGCCTTGCAAAGGGCAACCGTCGTCCGTGTCTTTCCCAAGCCGGTCGCCATGTGGACCAACATCTTACCGCGGCCCTCCCGCAAGCCTTTCAGCAGGGCGTTGATGCAATCCACTTGGAAGTATCTCTCTTTGCCAGCGGCCTGGTCGAAACCACCAGCAATGGTTTTGTCTATGACGATCTCCTGTTCCTGCTTTCGCTTCTCGTCCTGAGCGGTGCGAACATTCATATCTTCGAGTGACAGAAACGAGTTGACTGATCGGAACTCGCCCGCCTCAAGGCCGCTCCATGCCATGTCATAGAATAGTGTCCGTTCAGCGGAGCAGGCGTAGAGATAGCGGGGCCGGAGTACGTATGAGTAGAGAAGCCGCAGTTTCGGCAAACCCTTCTTCGGATCATCCAGTTTGTTCTCGAAGACGGCGAGCGGAGTCCCCTGAAAGTCCTGGAGCACTATGTCCGGCTTCACGTACTTGTGACCGGGAAACTCCTTCTGCTGCTCCGGGTTCAAGGGGTACTGTGGCTGGTAAAGCAGGGTGTCGCCGACCTTCCATCCGAGTTTCTTCAGGTCTTCGATGACTCGGAGGTCAGTCGCTGTCGCTTCATTGGCGTTAATGTCGGGCATCCGTTACCCCCAAATCTCCTCGACAAGTCGTCGAATTTGTTTCTGGGCATCATCCTGAAGCTGGTCCAAAGCTGCCAGAGCATTGAGATTCTGGTGGGCCATCGCGATAAAGGATTCCTGAGCCTGAATGTCTTCCATGAATGGAACGCGAAAATCGCCCATGTACTCTTGGGAAATCTTGACCATGCTTACTGAGCCTTTATGAACTCCGCTGAAATACTCCCTTCCGTAGCTGGAGTTGAACAGAAGTACCGCATATTCTGGTAGAATTTTTGTCGTATCAAATACGACGCGGGTTAGTAAATCAGGGTAAACAATATTCTCAGGAACCGGACCCGCGATGGCTGCCAATGCTACGAGCTGTGGATTCCCGTTCCCTCGACTGTAGAAGAAATCGCACTCTCGTACATAGAACTTTGAGATGTATTTTCGGGTTTCGCTTGTATACTTACGTTCATTGTAGTCGATTTTTCCGCCTTTCAAGCAAGAAATCTTCAATACGGGCGTGTCACCGCCGCCGCAAACGGGAGACCAGCCGTTCTTTGTCTCAAGGACGGCTTCTCTGAGGGGACGGAGTTTGTTTTTGTTAAATTCCGGTAATACGACTTCAAAGTTGGATTGAATGATACGACACGCTGACATGACGGATGCCAGCGCATAAAACTGTCTTGCAATCTGTTGCTGTAGTGCCGTGTCGGGCAAAGGGATTTCCCACCCCTCCAAGTCCTCGAACTGAAAGTTCATCCTGACGCCACCATGCGCCTTCTCATTGACGTAGGCAAGGAACTGCGGGGACCGGAAAAGGGCCAGAAGGTAATGCGGCAGTAGTTCGGTTTCGTCGGTGCCGAAAATGTTATAAGCACCGCTGATGATTTGGTTGTCATAGTCAAACTCACACAGACCGATAGAGCCGACATTAACGCGGTAGGGGTTGTAGCAGAACTCGTTTGGTTTAACTTGATAGTATGCCTGATTGATCTCCGCGCCAGGCTTGTTCTCGTTCAGGAATACACCTTCAGTGTTTGAAACGCCCAAGACTCGGAAGCCGGTGTCCGGGAAGTCACTGGGCTTGATCCGGTCGGTGTTGAGCCTCAAATAGTCGCCCAAACGCACACGGGGATACTTGGCCCCGCTCTCAATGATGTTCCTCAGCTTGGCAAGCTGGTTGTGTTTTTCGAGTTCTTCAACCGGATAGGCCATGAGGTACTGCCGGGCGATGTCGAATTCCAGGGAGTCTTGCACGTCCAGCATGGCGAGCGCGGAATGGGCTTTCTCCGGTGGGCAGTCCTTGAGCGCCGCGAATCGGGTGTCGAGGGTGTGCCCGTTCTTCCGTCTTGCGCTTTTGAATACGGCGGCCCATTCATCAAGCTGGTTTTTGGATAGGTTGCTCCGGGCGTTGGGCAGATTGAACGAATATAGGTGCGCGGTCTCGATGCGCTTGGCGATTTCATTTCTGGTCTTGACGAACCAGATTTCCTCATGCTGGGCCAGACGTTCGGTACGGTCGGTCTTATCGATTTTGCCGTCTCGGACTTGTTCGTCCAGTTTCGCGACCAACGATTCTTTCTCCTTGGCGGCCCGCTCGGAAAATTCGGCGGTGATATCGGCTTCGATGCGGAGTTTGACGCGTGGGTCAAGGTTCAGAATCCAGGCCGCCGGCACGGTGAACGAGTGCTTCGTTTCCGGCGGGGTCTTGCCGTGCCGGACGTACTTGTCGAATAGTTGCAGGGCCTCTACCAGTTGACAGCCTTCGATGGGGCGGCGGTTGGTGCCCATCGTGTAGCCGTCGTTCGCAACCTTGTAGAACCAGACTTCCTGGGTCTGTCCGCCCTTCTCGAAGACCAAAATGGAAGTCTTCGGGCCGACGCCGCCCTTACTGACAAACACCCCCTGCGGCAGGCTGATGATCGCCCGAAGGGTATTCTCCTCAACGAGCATCTTCCGCAAAGTGCGGGCGCTGGCCTGCCCCCAGGTCAGGAAGCCCTCGGAAACAATGACTGCGCAGCGACCACTGGGGGCCAGCGCGTCGCGCATGAGTTTCACGAAAAGAATAGTAGTCTCGGCCTCGCGGGAAAACTCTTCCCACACGTTCGGGTAGGCTTCCTGGTCCCGTTCCGCACCGAAGGGCGGATTGGCAAGAATGACGGTCTTACTCCCGGCATCCGTGGCGGGATCGAACAGGGCAAGCGAGTCGCCTTGCAATATGTTCTGCGGGTTCAGGCCGCGGATGTAGAAGTTGATCGCCGCCATTTTCCGGATCATCCCCAGGTATTCGATGCCGTGAATGCCAGAGCGGTAGAAGTCGAGGGCCTTGGTAGGGGCTGGCATGGCGGCGGGATGCTCCGCAAAGTGCTGCTTAAAATAGGCGATTAGTTCTGGGTGTGCTTTGGGGCCGGGCCATTTCCCGGAATGTCCGACGGCCTCCGTCACGTAGCCATAGGAATCGAAGCCGAAACCTGCCGTGCCGCAAGCCGGATCGAAGAGGCTGTCTTTGAAGGTCGGGATAATCAGGGCGACCATGAATTGCCGGATATGGTCGGGTGTGCGGTGTAAGCCCATATCCTTCGTGCCGCCGGTTTCGGAGAGGGCCGATTCGATGGCGTCCCCGAGAAGATCCGTCTTCAAAAGGCGGTCTTCGTCAATCTCGCCGATGAGAGCGAGAACTTCCTGAAGATTGCCGCTTTTGACGTTATTCGTGAAGTTGGAGTTCTTGAAGACTTCCTCGATCAAGACGAGTTGGTCCTGAACCTTCTGCCCCAGGTTGGTTTTGTACACCTTCCGGGATTGGGAAAGGATACTGGCGTAGAAGGGGAAGAACTGCTCATTCAGGGTTGGCAACAGCCGTTCGTTGGCGACTGTGTAGAGGGCAGAGAAAAGAAGTTTGTCGTTGGGTGGCATGAACAGGTTCCGGAGTTGCTTGAAGTCCGGATCTTGCTTCAGCTTCACCTCGAAGATGCGCAGCAACATCAGTTCAATGATGTACTCGACCCGCTGGACCGGCGTCCCCGCCGGGCGAAGTTTCTTATGAAGTTTCTTCAGCGTGTTGTTCGTGTCGTTATCTGCGTAATGTACCGTCGAACGTCCCATGTGGTTGCGATCTACCTTTTTAAGCTACAATTTTCATTTGCCAGGCTCTGGCCATATATATTAACTTCATCCATGACATACTGCAATAAATCCTGCAATTGTAAACTATTCAAGGTTTCCCCTAAACTGGCGCATTCATTTATCAAGTTTTTCGATAATTGCTGCTCTCACCAAATTGTACGCTTCCATTGCATCATAAATTGCATCAGCAGACAGTAGGGGATTCAGATCGCTGAGAAAACCTCGGCGCCTCAGTTTCTCCTGTAAATTCTTTTCATAAAGCATGGTTTCAACGGTTTGCCCTTCGTTTCCCATATACTGTTTGAAGACATGGATTATTCTATCGGCATCGGTTTTCCCTTCCGTAATGCCCAACCACAAATCGAAAAGATCGCGTCCCTTTCTTCTTTGATACAAGGCCCTCAGTTTCGTCGCGAGCAGTTCCTCCAGTGTATAGGTCGTGATTTCACAGTTTCCTTTGAACCACCTCGACTGTACGGCAAACGGCTGCTTCTGATAGCCTTCCACCGCGAAATGCTCACGCGTGTTGATTTCAACCTTCAGTCGCATTGGCACGACCGGAGGCCCTTCAGATTCCACCCGATAGGTCAATATGGCCGATTGCTCCGTTTGCTTGCGGCGCGGCAACCCCAGAAAGCCGTTCAACAGCGCCTGGAGGGCATCAATCACCTGTCCGATAGGCGCTGGAACAATTTGCACCAGGTCAATGTCTTCCGAATAGCGTCGCGGTCTATCAAAATAAAGCTTGTGCAAGGCAGTGCCTCCCCGGAAGGCCAGCCGCTCTGCCAGAAAAGGATTCTGAAAAATGGCGACAAGCGTCCTGCTGATGATCAAGTCCTGTTCCACCTGGGCATCGTTAATCCAGGGTGCAAACCGACGCCAAGCGACAATATCCGCTTTGGGGATCAAAGATCACCCTCCACATCCGTATTGATCAAAAGCCGCCAGCGGATGTCTCTTTCAGCTTCCCCCGTAGGCAGTGAGGGGTCCAGCCTGGTAAAGGGCGGGTTCTTATCCGTGATTAAACCTGCCAGATCTTTCACCAGCGCAGCATAGCCGGCTTTTTCCATCAACCACCCCAGCCTTTGCGCACAGACAAGACTCCCCTCTGCTTCTACGGCGATGATCAGTTTGCCCGCATCCATAGACTCGCCAAGTTCTTGAAACACGGTCATTGCGCGATCAAGCCCGCCGATAGATCGGGCATAGCGAATGAGATCAAGGGCCGTGGCCTCCGGTGAAGAGATGGCTATATGCCCCGTTTGAACCTTGATTTGAGTAACCGGGGTTGCCATGAAATTAGTCTTGGAAAAAAAGCGCATGGCCAGGCCTTTCTTGCGGACTTCGCGTTGGGGGACGGTAGTAACAACCTGAAACTGTTGGGGCTTTTGGTGTGCAGCGCCCTGAAGAGACGCGCCGCTGAGCAGCCCCACGTAATAGGGTTGTTCCAGGTAGGCCATCAGATCGGCGATAAACCATTCTGCCGGCAATATCCCGGTGGCGCGATATTCCAGGGGGACGATGACAAAAAAGCCGCTTCGGATGCGCATTATCCGGTTCTTTTTCGCCAGTCTTGCCGCGGCCTTCTTGAAGGCTTCTTCGGTGCATTCCAGGGACTTGAGGGCCTCTTCGCGGGTAAAGAAATAAAGCCCCTGCTCCTGGCGGGAATCAACCCAGGATGGAAGATCGCTTGAAGTTGCATTTTTTGCTTTTCGAGGCATATCACTATCCCGGAAAAATTTTCACAAATAAGACCACAAAAGAGGCCTTTTTGCAAATGAATATTTTAAAAACAAATAAATCATAGATTATGCAACGTAAGCATTTAACAACGACTTGTATTTGCCGTCAGTCCGTCCTTCCGTTTTTTGTCATCTTCGATTCCGTTAGCTTGGCACGATCCAGTTGAAATGTTTGTCGGTCTGTTCCGGATCGAGGGGCCGCAGTGCCCGATCACTTGTGGATTGTGTCTGCGTACTCGTCAAAGAATCGGGTTAGCTCTTTGATGCGATCAGATTTTGATGATATTCGCTTGAGAACGAGTGACAGATAGACCCGCCAGGCGCTGTCGGCAAGTTCCAGATTACTCTCATGCAAACCAAACATCCAATGCAGGGGTTCCAATTTCACAAAGCCGGGCCAATACCGCTGAAACTCTGCCTCTTCGGTTTTCTTCAAAAGCAGATGTCCGTAGTCTTGGAGTATAAACGCCAGACGGCTCGGTTTCGGCTCGTCAATGTCATCTTCACAGATTTTCAAGAACTCTGCATAGGGATCGTCATCGACAATGCCCGTCAGATTCTCAATGTTCAGGGTCTCTTCAAAGTCATCCGGGTAATTGTATGCGGGGTACAAGCCCTGGACGCTTTCATAGAAACCGGCGTGCCAGCCGATATATGCACCGCCAAAATATTTGTCTGCGGCGATGTGGCTGCTTATCTTGATTTGTTCATCTGTCAGATTTATCGCACAGCGGAAAAGATAATCCTGGAGCCATTCCACATAGGACCCATCGTCTATGAATCTCGACTCTGCATCTTTGGGGAAGTCGTTGAGCCGATAATCTTTTAAGAGCAATGTATCTTTATAGATAACTTCATACGGACAGGGGACCTCCCATCCATTGGCAAGCACCTTGAGAATGCGGCGTGATTCCATCACAGTTTCTCCTTTTTTGAAGAAAAAATTAATCGAGGATGCTCTTGTCAATACTCTTCATTGCATTGACGCGAGCATACGAAGGTCGCATTATCCCCCCGCTGATATTTTTTTATCCGGCAACGGCATTCTTGTTTGCATGTAATTGCTCACCCACTGTTCGATGGGCTGGTTTTCAATGGTCGGGCGGGTCTTTTCTATTTCCGTTTGCAGCCAGGCACGACTTTTCCACACGACACTTTCCCATTCGTCCCTCCTTGCCCGGAATTGCATCTCCAGAATAATGAGGATCACAACCGTCATCAAAATCCCCGCCTTGTCGCCATCTTTCTGAATGTCTATTCTTTCCAGCATGTTGAGCAAATCAGAGAGTTTTGCTTGCTTCAAGAGAGATTCATCGAGGTCAAAACCCCCGTTGGCCCGCTGGAGAGATAATAGATCGAACAAAAAGTCCTGCCTGATCGGAGAGGGAGGAGCGGCGGCGCTTCTTCTTAAAAAGGTTGGAATCAGGAATTCGGGACTTGTCGTGTGTTCGTAAGATGCATTTCCCTCCTGAATATCGGGCATGCTCTCAACACAATATCGCACCTGCGAAGACGACGAGCTGCGGGAAAACAGAGGTATTCCATGGGCGCGATCATTCCTTCTCATGGCTGCAGAGGCAAATCCTCCCCAATCTTTCGTCAACATCACAGGAACTTTTCTCAGTGCAATTTCAGCGGTCGATTTGTCAGGCGCTGAACGCTTTTCTATGCCGACATAGCTGGTTTTGCTGCTGATAATCCCGTATTTCCTGGAAATATCGATAATGGCCTGGCGGTATTTTTTATCCGTCCTTTCGCTTTGCCTGGAGCCAACGACTTCAATACTTCCCTCCTCGATGTCTCGGATCTTCTCCCTTGCCCAGAGTATGGATATCGGAATCTCCTCATTGACCGGCTCCAGTGGAACATTCCATGTCCTTGATCCCGACCTTGTTTCACCGGTGATCCGGATGGTTTTTTTCTCCTCTTTCCCGGTGCAGCGTGCGAAAATGCTGGTTCCCTGGCCGACGAACGCGACACCATCTGCCGGCGACTGCTCGGCCTCCATCCCCCAATCAATCTTGAGATCGCGAATCCGGCCATTAACAACCTTCCGGAATATTCTGAGGATTTTCGGCTCGATCCTTTCGTCTGGCGCGATCATCTCCGAGGCTCCCCCGGAAGAACGGGCAATGTTCTTGATGAGATATTCATTCGGTCCGTTGCCGATGCCCACCGCATGGAGCGCGGTCTTGTCGGCGTGCCTTTTGGCCAGATCAATGACAAAAATCTCATTGCCAATCTCCCCATCGGTTATCAGGATAATATCTCTGTGCTGACTGCCTTTTAATGTGCCGCTGTAAATATCCTTCAGCGGAGCCAGGACCTCCGTGCCTCCCAAATCCGCGCCAATATCGGATATGTATTCCAGAGCTGCTTTCATTTTCTTCTCATCGTATGCCGTGCTATGGCGGAACAAACGCTTATAATCGCTGCCAAACAGGTATATGTTGAACAATGTTCCCGGATTCAATGCCTTGATCATGATTTCCAAAGCCTTTTTGGCTTCAGCGATGGAAGAACCGTGCATAGAGCCGGAGCAGTCGAGGACGAAGACAATTTCCCGATTCCCGGCAATGTCATGCCCAGGATCATCGCCTTCCTCATCCGGCATCCAATCGATTTGGATATAGCTCGCTTCATGGTCATCAAATACAAAACCTCTATTGGAAAAGGCCTGCTTATAGACGACCGCCAGAATAAAATCCCGGTCCATCGCCACTGCCTCGGAAGCAAAAGATACGACCGCTTTATCATCACCGAATTCCGTGTTTATTGTATGAGAGGCTGACCCTATGGAGGAAACACCTTTGATGTTATGGATATTGATGGTTATTTTCATGCCGTACGGGACGAGCAGCGTGAAAGGGGGATTAACAATATCACCAACCGGGATACCGTTTTGATCCGGCTGGTCGGCGGGGGTGTAGCGGGGCGATATCGTCGAGGGCAGATAGAATCTAATTTCCGGCCCATGCGTATCCAGCAGCATCACATAATTGATTTCGATAACGACAGTGCTCTTGGGTTTTATATTGCCGACGGAAAGGGTAAAAATGTTCGGCCGCTCTTCATCAAGCAACTGCGCCCCATGTCCTTCGGACAGAGCCTTGTCGTATAGCTCGAAGGCCTTGTCACGTTCCTCAATCTCGCCCTCGATAATCCGATCATCAACAATCGCTCGAAAGCCGCAAATGGCTGCGCTTTCAGGCAGCGGAAATTTATAGACCGCCTCTATTGGCTTTTCTTCTAAATTTCGGAATCGCTGGCGCATTTGTATTCTTGCGCCTCGACCGGCGATATCTCCCCGGACATCGACACCTTCGAGAGGGATAGCGTCACCATTCTCTTGGAACAACCCTGAAATAGCCTGACTGGTTCCGTCACTCATCTTTCACCTTCCCCTGCGCAATGGCTTTTGCAATTCTCATGATTTCAAGAATTTTCTTCGGGTCGCTGACTTCTCTTTCTCTGCTGACATTTAATTCAATGCCCGGAGCAATTTCATAACGGATCATGACCTCTCTGGATGGCATAGCTTCTACGGGCGGTTCCTTACCCAGCATGGCGGTCATCGCCGAGATCCCAATCCCCTTTTCCTGATACGCTTTTATCAATAGCAACCGCTCCAAATGACTGTCATAATAAAAACCTCCACGGCCCCTGCCGGCGGGGGGATCAATCAGACCTTCCTGGACATAATAACGTATTGTTCTTCTTGGATACCCTGTGAGCTCTGCAAGCTCTTCCATGGTGTATTTACCTGTCTTCATGATTTCATTATGACAATGTACTGTCATAAAGTCAAGAAATATTTTATGACGGCCTGTCTGTGGAAAGGTGTCGAATGCAACAACCGTTTTCTGGACTGCTGCACCGATGCGGATGTCAACCAGACCTCCAAGGACTCGCTACCCGGTGGATGGCCTTCCTTCCGGGGCGGGATTCGCTCCCGTTTGATAATACGACCTTGCCCGCCGCACAATAAATTTGTCCCATTTTCTCCCCCTATGCCCTGCAGCAGATGAACTTCATTAGCGCTGACGTTGCTGTTCCCGGGTTAAATCGGGATTTTGCTTACAGCCGTTCGATGTTGATTGCAGATCAAACAATTCTTCGATTGTTTGAAGACACGGTGTCGCCGCTGCATCAACAGATGGAATTATTGAAGAGGCAGGTTTCCGCGTTCAGTAGAACACTGCCGGGGGAGGGCGAACAATATTTCGCTCCTACCGACAATTGGACGAAGGGAAACTTGCAATTGGACGGATATAAAACTTGCAATTGGACGGGATTGGTGCTTAAGAAAAGCGCATGAAAAATAACTATTTATATCCCCGATACCTCCAGCCACGGGTGATAGAGGCGCTGGCCGACTCGCCGGTGGTGCTGATCCATGGCCCGCGGCAGTGCGGCAAGACCACGCTGGCCTGCCAGGTCGGCGATATGGCAGGGTTCACGTATCTAAGTTTTGATGATGATGTGCAGCGGGCGGCGGCGCAGGCGGACCCGGTGGGTTATGTCACCGATTTGCCGGAGCGGGTCATTCTGGACGAAGTACAGCGGGTGCCGGAACTGTTTACCTCGCTGAAAGCGGCAGTCGATGCGCGGCGGAAACCGGGGCGGTTTATCCTGACCGGGTCGGCGAATGTGCTGTTGGTGCCGAAGCTTGCTGATTCGCTTGCCGGTCGAATGGGGATTTTGCGACTGCATCCACTGTCTCAGGTGGAACTCTCCGGAGGAACGGCCGATTTTCTTTCGGCCTTGTTCGGTTCGGTTTTCAAGGCTGGCGCGTCAGGTCGCCGCCTGGGGCGGGAACTGGCGGAACGGGTGGCGGCAGGTGGATACCCGGCGGCGTTGGCGCGAGCCACGGCACGGCGGCAAGCCGCGTGGTATCGGGACTATGCCAATACCCTGATTCAACGCGATGTCCTGGATCTGGCGCGTATCAGCGCGCTGGATGCGTTGCCTCGCCTGCTGGCACTGGCTGCTGGCCAGACGGCCTGCCTGGTTAATGTGTCCGAACTTGCCGCACCCTTTCAGGTGAGCAGGCAGACCATTCGCGAGTATGTCACTCTGCTGTCGAGGATTTTTCTGTTGGAGGAACTGCCGCCGTGGCACAGCAACCGCTTGAGTCGCTTGATTAAAACGCCAAAACTGCATTTGGGCGACACCGGGCTGGCCTGCGCGCTCCTTGCTTTGGATGCGGAACTTCTGTGGAAAGACCGCGCTATTTTCGGGCGAATTCTGGAAACATTTGTTTTTCAAGAATTGCACCGCCAGGGAAGTTGGCATGAGGAGCCGGTTTCCTTCAGCCACTTCCGTGACAAGGACAAGGTGGAGGTGGATGTCGTTGTGGAATCCGCCGGACGGCTGGCGGGGGTTGAGGTGAAGGCAGCGGCGACGGTGACCGGCAACGATTTCAACGGACTGCGCAAACTTCAGGCCGCCGCTCAAAAGAGTTTTACCGCCGGGGTTGTGCTGTATGACGGGGAGGCTGTCGTGCCATTTGGAAACAGGCTATATGCCGTCCCCATATCCAGACTCTGGGAGAGCAGATGATGCCGTATACCGAAGACCCCCTTGTTCAGCAAACGACCGCCGAATACCTGGAGCAGAAGCTCGGCTGGAAATCAGTCTATGCAATTGAGGTCGTAATCCCTTCATAAATCAGGTCATTTCGGTCAATGATGCCAACAGTCATATCCTCACAGAGGTGACCAAAGCGCAACGGGATATTCTCAAAGCCTTGGATATCCAACTCCCTGGCAGGGCATAGGTATAATTTTTCGGGAAATTAGGATGTATTTAAAACATACTCTACTACTGCAACGTTGCAGTTCCGGTTGCGGGCAGTCGTCAGTTGCAAACGGGAAGCAACGCGGTTTTCATTATCCTGCCGTCTATTTTGCGCTGGGGCCAAACACGGCCGCACGCGGTTTCTGCCCATCGATCTCCGCTGATTCAACCTGCGAGGGTTGGCACGGGGGCCCGCCACTACTTTGAAAGCGTAGCATATTTACCTGTTATTTCCAGAACCTGCCTATTCGTGGTGAGTTTGGTATCCAATTCAACGTCCAATTCGGATCTTTTTCTGCCTTATTTCTGCCTTATTTCTGCCTTATTTCTGCCTTATTTCTGCCTTATTCAATGTCTCGCTTCAAACGCCAGGTGGCGCCCCGTCCGAAACCATCAGACTCGATGAGCCCCAGCCGCTTTAGGTGCAGGAGATCTTCCCGCAATGTGCGGTCTGGCGGTTGGTTCTTAATCGCCTTACGTACCCCACGGAACGGCAGAGACTGCGCAGTAGCGAGAATCTGGAGGACATTTCTCTGCCGCTCAGTCAGATCATGCTCCACACGGTGGGGGGCGATATAACCGCTCGGAAGGAAACGCACCCAGACGCTGCCGGCCTGTTCACCGAATTCCGGTTCCGGGTGCCCGGCCTTGACACACAATTCCACGATCTTCTGAGTTCCGCGGCCCCATCGCTCGATCATACCGCGTAAATAGAAAACCTGGGCGATGATTGGATTACGCGGTCTGGATGCATGATCCTGCTTGAGGTCATCGGGTTTCAGATTAAAAGGGAGAACCCCATCACTCCATATTTCAAGCCGATCGTCATAGATAGCCAGATTTACCGCACCGCCGATAATGGAATAATCCCTGTGACAAAACGCGTTGACCAGTGCTTCGCGCAGCGCCTCCAGAGGGAACAGCGGTTCATCCTCCCGCTCGAAAAGGCCCGGAATAATTCTTCCGGCTACGGGCAGGTGTCGGCGCAAAAAAAGCATGGCTTCTTCAAGTAGGCGGAAGGCATGTCCTTCCATTTGCCTTTGATCGAGAAATTCCGATTTGTTTACGCCTCGAAAGCGGGCCAGGCGCAACTGGCATTGCGGATAATCCGGCATGAAACGGGACCCGAACAAGACAACGGAAGCCTGATTGGGGCGGTCGTCCCGGAACAATCCCAACCGCCCCAGAATATCCGAAATAGCGTTCCCGGTTGACTCCGGCAAACGGCCGGCAGCAATTCCAAGCCGCACCGTGCGAAGAATCTCTTCAGAATCCAGGATGGCGGGGTCATAACCTTCGGCGGGCTGATTTTCCCATCGGATGTTACTGTGCTCTCTTTCATGAAGAAGACGCTGGTACCTTGCCTGAGGCATGGTTGAAGTCGTCGAACCAATCCGCTGGTACGGTCGCCCGTCAAAGGCATAGGGTCGGGATTCGGGATCAGGCGCCGCTTCCAGAAGCAGCACCGCTTTGTTATCCGCGACATCCACACGAGAATGAACAATAGATGCAGGCGGTTCGAACTTTTGGAGCAGTTCCGCCATTTCCCGGATCGTCTTATCGGAAACCGTCTGGCCGAGGATGCGGCCTTCCGGCGTGACGCCGATCAACGCCCGACCGCCGATTCCATTGAGCATACCGCAGAGTGTTTCGGCCGCACGCCGTAACTGGGCAGTCGATTTTTTGAACTCCACTGTTTCTGATTCTCCATTGGAAACAAGTTCTTTCAGTTCCTTAATATTCATTTTGCGCTTTGATCTTCATTCGAGATATTTGGCCGACACTAAACAGAATTGAAAGGCGATCCGCGATCATGATTCCGAATCATGGCGTAACATCCTAAAATGCCTGCACTGATTGTTCCCGCGATGCATGGCCTGCCCCGCCCTTATCTACCCCCCACTCTGGAATTCCGGGTAATTCCGGGTAAAGTTTACGGAATTATTCCCGGGACACTCGAAGCAAGTAAATTGTTTTAGAACTCTATTGCCGCCTCGTTCTTGGGATTTAAACCGTCGACCCGCGTTAGGATGATGTCCCCGGTTTTACGAGAGGCATTTCGGACAGCCAGCCGCGGGCGGTTCGCATTTCCAGCCCGTCGGGATAGGTTTTCTCTCTTTTGAGTTCCTTGACGATCTGAATTTTTCTTGTGCCGGCCAGATATTTATCGAAAAAGGCAAAGTTGGGGCTTCTCTCCTCTCCTGCCCATTTAACTTCGACCATCAGCGAGGGGCTATATTCTCTGGTTAAAAAGAAATCAATTGCCCGGCCTTCCTTGTTTCTGATGTAAAAAACATCCCATTTTTCGCCAAGGCAATCCTCCCGAAAATGCGTTTCTTTCAGCAGGGCGCAGGCAACAAGATTTTCCAGTTTCATTCCCGGATCATCAGGCACCTGACCTGTATCGTAAAAATAGTATTTCGGGGATTTCAAGATGGACCTCGCAATGTTTCGGTGAAAAGGGGGCACCTTGAAAACGACATAGAGCGTCTCCAGAATGTCAAGCCA
>JAHYJE010000047.1 GCA_019429105.1 Syntrophobacterales bacterium | reverse complement strand
GACGACCACCACTTGGTCGAGGATATCGGCATCTGCCTCGGGAAGGCTGTCCGGAAGGCTCTTGGCGACAGGGAGGGGATAAGCCGTTATGGTTCGGCGGTTGTTCCGATGGATGAAAGCCTGAGTCAGTCCTATCTTTAGCGACCATTGGCGCCAGGGCTTCCGTGTCGTCCGTTCCCCAGCCTATTATTGCTATAACGCCTTTCGACGTCATTTCTTTGTATGCGGATATTGCCTCCGGGACTTTATATGCGTAATCAAAAGCGATAAATTCTATCTTTTTGCCGTGCACTCCGCCGTGTTTGTTGACGTACTTGATGTACTCTCTCACTCCTTCGGCATAGGGTACGCCAACGTCACTGGTGATGCCGGTGATATCGAAGATGCCGCCTATCTTGATGGACTGCTGAGCGTATCCTGCTTTGCCGAGCAATAAAAAAAATAAAACGGCCGGCAAAGATTTTTTCATTAGAAGAGATTTGAGAAATGCCATAGAACTTGGACTTTAACAACGGCTTTGAAACGGGTCTCACTGATCTAAGATAACCCTTTTCGAAGCTAATAATGATGCTCTCGTAAAAAGTCACGAGAGCCTCCCTTTTTTGGTCGTGTGAAAAAAACGACCTCCATAATTGCCCTACAATCGACTTTTTCATGCTTGTGAATGGTTTGATGACCCCTGAAAAAATCGTTTTTTACGAATCAGCGACTTTTTGACGAGGCCATCAATAATCAATTATCTTTTATATTATCAAGATAGTTCAAAGATACAGATCCGAGTTCTTTTATCCAAGCCACCTTTTGCGGCGTTTGTAATGCTTTACATCCCGATAGCTTCTCTTGCTTCCCGCTCCGGTAAAACCGAGATAGAACTCTTTGACGTCCTCGTTATTCTTCAATTTATCCGCAGGCCCGTCCAATACGATCCTGCCGTTTTCCATCACATACCCGTACTGCGATAATTCCAGCGCGATATTGGCATTTTGCTCAACTAAAAGTATAGATACTTTTTCCTTAAGATTGATTCTCTTTACAATATCGGCGATTTCTCTAACCAGTAAAGGAGAAAGCCCCATGGAAGGCTCATCGAGGAGCATAATCTTGGGATGACCCATCAAGCAGCGAGCCATCGCGACCATCTGCTGCTCTCCTCCGGAAGTATAACCTGCCGTGTTGTGTCTGATCTCCGCAAGCCTAGGAAAATAGTGATAGACCATATCCAAATCTTGTTTCCTTTGTGCGCTGCTCTGTTTTATGATGAGTCCGCCTGCGCGCACATTTTCTTCAACGGTGAGGTGTTCCGCCAAACGTCTCCCCTCGAGCACCTGAAGGATTCCCATCCTTGCTATATCCTCAGGGTAAAATTTGTGGATGGGTTTGCCGTCATAGAAAACGCCTCCGTCCGTTACCTCTCCCTCCTCGGTCTTCAGCAGTCCGGAGATGGCCTTGAGAGTGGTTGTCTTCCCGGCGCCGTTAGCCCCTAAGATGCAGGAAAACCCTCCCTCTTCGAGCTGGATATTAACCCCTTTTAAAACCAAAATCGTATTGAGATACTTTACCTCAACATTTTTCAATTCCAGCATGGAGATTCCTCTCTTAAAAAAGGAATAAATAATGGGGGAGAGTTTATACTCCTCCATCAAGGGCGACCGAAGTCGCCCTTTTATACAGGCAAACTTTTTTTCTATTTCACAGGGACGTAATTGATGTTGATCTTCTCATCCTTAAACAGTCCCTTTGCCACCATTTCATCAGGAACAAGCCTTGGCACCTTGTACCACGGAGAAAGAACGACCACCTTGCCGTTCTTAATGCCGACGATTCGGTCGTGGTTTGCCAGACGGCGGTCGTCTTTTCCTGCGGGCGCGCTCTGATATTTGCTTGTCGTGCCATGAGCATTATAGCCTGCCAGGGTTTGAATGCCCAGCTCTTTTACGTCTTTCCCCGTGATTTTGTTACAGGCTGTCGCTAAATCGACTTTGTCCCTTTTCATAATGCCGTTTAAGGCTCTTCGCACGGATTCCAGCATATTGGCTTTCATCCGGATGCCGCGCATGTATTGAATATTGGGCATGGAAGGGTCTTTGCGGTATTTGTCGTTCAGCATCTTCGCAAATTTGACGCCGGGTTCATTCGGTTCCGCGGCCGGTACAAAGACCGGTTGGGCGCACAGATAGCCCTCGGCCGATTTTGGACCGACAATATTCAACAGCTGATCAGCAGGGGCCCAGAGATTGGCCATAAGGACCATCTTATCGGACAGGCCAAGTTTCTGGATGCCCTTCTGGATGACGGCAGGGGTTTGAACAATAGAATTTGACCAGATGATATCTATGCCGCGTTTCTCAAAATCGGAGAGGAACCCCATAATTTCCGGATCTGTCGGCATCAATGTGCAGAATCTCTCAGCTACAACCTCGTATTTTCCGGTTTTTTGGCCGTGTCTTTTCGTCGGTTCAATGGCGCCCCGGCCATACGCGGTGTCCCAGGTAAGATGGGCCACTTTAGCCTTTATGCCCTTTCCCCTCTTGGGCCAGAGGTTGTCGATATAATATTCAATAGCCCCGGCGGCTGATTCCCCATAGCTCCAGCAGTCCATGTAATTCCACGCGGGCGGATAGAGCTGGGGATCACTGAATCCGATTCCGTAAGCAACAATCTGATCCCTTTCCAGGATAGGCTTGATCATCTCCTGGTTTGGAGAAGACCACATCTCTATGATGGTGGGTTTCGGTTTTCCCATTCTGAATCTTTTGTAGGCAGACATGAAACGGGCGTCAACGTTTCCGAACTCCGCCCACTTATATTCAACGTCTACATCACCCTTCCCATCTCCATCAACATCCAGGCCTCCCTGCTCCTTAATCCAAGCAAGGTAGTCCTTGCCTCCCTTTTCGGAAGGAATCGCAATGGGCGCATAGGCGCCCGTCAGGTCAGTGATGTTATGGATGGTTATGGATGGTTTCGCATTGGCGTTGATCGAGAAAAAGAAAATAAATACGCCCAATGCACCCAGTAATAAAAGAAGCTTGTTTTTCTTTTGCATGTTTTCTCCCTCCTTGTTCTTTTAGATGAATCCGAAATTTGACCTCTTTTTCGCCATACGGTTTGTCCCTAATAAGGAAATGGGTGAAGACGGTAAGATCTTTTAATCATTTCCCAGCGGTGCGAAATTCCTCTTGGTTCAAATACCAAAAAAATGATGATAATTAACGAGTAAAAGAGCAGTGAAAATGCCGCCGAGGCGTAGAAGGCGGCGCCTCCTAACAATGAATCCGCCAGCGGGGTAACAAGGGTGCTTAGCTCATCCATGACTTTCCATACGACTGCCCCTGCGATAGCGCCGAATATGCTGCCGAACCCGCCGACTACAAGAAATCCGAGATACCATATGGAATCGTCCAGGCCGAACCATTCGACATTGACATATTCGTAGTAGGCCCCTCCAACAGCTCCTGAAACTCCCGCAAAGAAGCAGCCGATCCCGAATGCGAGTATCTTTGTTGACCCGACATTTATTCCCATGAGTTCCGCAGCGATATCATTATCTCTGACGGCGACAAGGGATCGCCCCAGTTTTGTCCTGGCCAGATTTGTGGCCAGATACGTCATGATAACGGTTACCGTCAGCGCAAGAAAATAATAGTTGCGGTCCTCCATGAAATCAATTCCGAAGAGCATTCCGGGCCTGCTCATATACATTCCATCCGTTCCGTTGGTTACGGAACGCCAGTTGCTTATGACATAGACGATGACGAAATGTGCCGCCAATGTGGCAAACGCAAGATATAATCCCTTCATCCTCAGCGCGGGAATCCCGAATACGATGCCGACAGCCATTGCAACCAAACCGGAAAAGGGCAGCGCGAGCCAGAAGCTGAAACCAAAATATTTCTGTAGAATGGCGACCGTATACATTCCGATGCCCATAAATGCGGCATGCCCGATCGAGATCTGACCGCTGTAACCTGTAATGATCTGGAGGCCCAACATTCCAATGACAAAGGCACAGATCGGGGTAAGAATCGAAATTCCGTAGTCGCCGATTAGAAAGGGGAAGGCATACATCGCGATAATGAAGAGTACCAAGAGCACTTTTCGCATCGGGGTCCGGTAAAGTTCCTTGGCTTGGAAGTAATTCCGGTCAAAGGTTCCGCAAGGTCTGTTGATGTTCATAATGCTATAACCTTTCTATTCTTACCAAACCAAAAAGGCCGTATGGTTTGATGAAAAGGACGAGCAGCAGAAAGACAAAGGGGATCATCATCGTTGTTTCGCCCGGCAGAAGAGGCGCTATATAGGTGATAGTCAACATCTGAAGAATCCCTATCGTAAGGCCGGCAACGATAGCCCCCGGAAAGGATTCCAAGCCTCCGAAGAGCACCGCGGCGATGGCAACGATGCCGTTGGCGTCCAGCGCAAGTCCCACTCCTTGAATATTTCCCAGCAACATCCCCGCGATTGAGGCGATGATACAGGAAATGATCCAACTATACTGGAAGATGCGCTTGACGTTGATTCCCAAATTTTGCGCCACGACATGATCTTCATGGACGACCCTCATTCCCAGACCGGTTCTTGTTTTTTGGTAAAACAATATCAGCGCTGCAATAATCACCGCGCATAATATGAAGGCATAGACTTGAATCTGTGGGAGGTGCAAAAATCCAACTTTCCAGGCCCCTACCGGCAAAAAGGATTCGCCGAAGCCCTGTACATCCCCTTTTCCCATCAGGATCCCCACGCCCCTTAAAAAAAGCATCAGCGATAAGGTAACCACGATAGGGGCCAGAATGGGCTGTCCTACCAGAGGGCGCATGAATGCCCTTTCAATGAACATCCCCAAAATCGCTCCCCCCGCGCAGGTGATGATAAATCCAAGCCATATCGGGAGATGCCATGCTATTATGCAATACCACATGATATAGGCGCCGATGATCAGAACCGCGGCCTGGGAAAATGGAAAGACGCGGGTGGATTTATAGATGACAACATAACTGACGGCTATTAAGGCATAGATCCCCCCGCTGGAAATGCCCAAAACGATCGATTTGATGATTTCTTCCATTCCGCACTCCTTATAAATAAAGCAGTAAATTGGCCTCTTTCATCCCCTTTTTATCCGGTTCCTAAATAGGCCGAAATAACCTTCTTATTTTGCTTAATCTCCTCGGGGGTACCTTCCGCAATCTCATTGCCGAAATCGAGAACAAATATCCGATCCGCAATGTCCATCACCACGCCCATATCGTGTTCAATCAATACAACCGGGATCTTCAAAAATTCATTAATATCGATAATAAAACGGGCCATGTCTTCCTTTTCATCAACATTCATCCCCGCCATGGGTTCGTCAAGGAGGAGCACTCTCGGCTCCAGAGCCAGGGCGCGTCCCAGTTCGACCCGCTTTCTTAATCCATAGGCCAGCATTCCCACAACGGATCCCCTTACATGTTCCAATTCCAGGAAATCAATGATGTCCTCGGCAACGGCCCGCTGAAAGGCCTCTTCTCTATTTGCCCAGGGGAAATAAATCATCCCGGTGAGGAAGTTATAATCGATGTGGGGATGTCTTCCGGCAATAATATTATCGGTTACCGTCAAACCGCTATACAGGGCAATATTCTGGAAAGTCCGGCATATGCCGAGTTCGGCAATTTTATGGGAAGAAAGATGGGTAATTTTTTTATTGTTGAAATAGACGTCGCCCCGTTGGGGTCTATAGAAGCCGCTGATCACATTAAGGAGGGATGTTTTTCCCGCGCCGTTCGGGCCGATGATCGCCAGAATTTCGCTTTCCCTGACGTCAACGGTAACATCGTTCAAGGCTTGCAGCTTGCCGAAGCCAAGGCTGATATTCTCCGCTTTAAGCAGCGCCTTTTCTTCACCTTCATTTTGATGGGCCAGCGGTCGTTTCTTCTCAATGCATTCACGCAGAAGCGCCAGGCCATAGCTGTATCTCTGCTCTCGTTTTTTTGTGATATCTTGCATGTTTTTTTTACCCTTGGATTGACTCGATATAAATCGGGAGCTTCATCGTGGATTTTCTGCCATCCCGGTAGGTGATCGTCGTTTCAATATCAACCACATCCTTTCCCTGATACATGGCTTCAACAATGTTTTCATAACGTTTCTCAACAAAGTCCCGCCGCAATTTACGGGTTCGAGTCAGCTCGGCCTCGTCCGGGTCGAAATCCTTATGGAGGACGATGAACCTTTTCACCCGGGTTGTTTCGGGCAAGGTTGTATTGGTTTTCTGGATGATCCCGGATAAAAGTTTTCTTACCTCGGGTTTTTGCGAGAATTCCGTAAGAGACGTATAGGCGATATGGTTCCTCTCCGCCCATCTGCCTGTATTCTCAAAATCCATATTAAGAATCGCGGTCACGAAATCTTTATCGTTCCCGATGACCATCGCATCCTTTAGAAAGGGGCTGAACTTCAGACGGCCTTCGATATAAGTAGGGGAAAACTTCTCGCCGCTCT
The DNA here is from genome assembly GCA_019429105.1 of Syntrophobacterales bacterium. NCBI lineage: Bacteria > Pseudomonadati > Thermodesulfobacteriota > Syntrophobacteria > Syntrophobacterales > Syntrophobacterales bacterium. Next base: position 13,061 of record JAHYJE010000047.1, on the reverse strand, counting down.
TCAACTTCTGCATGTCTCTAACCCTGTCGATGATGTAAAGCTCCCCTTCTTCATCCATGTACCCGCCATCGCCGGTGTGGAAATAGCCGTTTTTAAAACTTTTCTCGGTTTCTTCAGGCCGTTTATAATATCCCTGCACTACTCCTACGCCGCCGAGCAGTATCTCACCATCCTCGGTAATTCTTACCTCGACGCCGGGAAAAGGCTGCCCCGATCCTTCGGAACGGTAATATTCGTTTTCCAACTGGAGGACATCAACGCCGGAAACCTCCGTGGAACCATAGCCCTGGACAATCGGAACGCCGATCGCCCTCATCAGTTTGAAATTATCCGGGCTGAGGGCGGTTCCGGCGGTTATCGGAATTTTGACTTTTGTCATGCCGATTTTGTCCTGTAAATGTCTGAAAACAACCCAGTAGCCAATGAAAAACAGAAACCGCCACAACCAACCTACTTTTTGCCGGTCTTGTTGTTTTTGCGCAATGGTGTAACCCACAGGCAGAAACAAATTATAAAGGGACCTTTTCCAGAATGGGGCGTCGATCATTTTGGCCTGGATTTCCGAGCAGATCATCTCCCACTGTCTTGCCCCGAGAAGAATAACCCCGGGGGCTATTTCACGAAGATCGGATTTGACGGTTTCCGCCTTTTCAATAAAGTTGACGACCACCCCTTTTGACAAATTGGGTACAACGGTAAAGATCTGTTCCCCTATCCATGCCGGCGGCAGGAAAGAGAGGTTTTCAGCCTTTTCACTCCACGGGATGGCCGCGTCCCACCCTTTGAATAAATTCAGCAGATTCCCATAAGTAACGATGGATCCCTTTGGCTGGCCGGTTGTTCCCGAGGTATAAAGCAGAACCGCGGTATCACTCGCCTTTGTTTTGTTGATGTATTCGTCGAAAAAATTGGGATGTGCTGCTTCATACTCTTTTCCCAACTCCATCATATCATCGAAGCCGATCAAATAAGTGTCATCATAGTTCCACATTCCCTTGGCGATCCAAAAGATCACTTTTTCAACTTTTGGGATTTGGTCCTTAATGGAGAGGATTTTATCTACCTGTTCCTGATCGTCAACCATCACGATTTTTGCATCGGAATGTTCGATAATAAACTGAAGTTCGGCAGGGGTGGCGTCTGTATATAAACCGACCGAAGCCCCCCCCAGACTTTGCGCGGAAGTCTGTCCCCAGAACCATTCGGGGGCGTTCTCTCCGCAGATTGCAATCCTGTCGCCGTGTCCGAAACCCAGACTTGCCAGACCACCGGCAAACCATTTGGTTCGTTCATAAAAGTCCTTCCAGGTAAGTTCCCGCCAGTATCCATAGTCTTTATACCGGTAGGCAACCTTCTTGTCTCCCCATTTGTTGTAGTTACGCTTTAGTAATTTGGGAAATGTGTCTTCATCCGGAAGAGATTGAAACCTGCTCCATGTTTCCTGAGTAATTGATTGAGCCATTCTTCTGTCACCATTTCATTTATAGACCCGGAACCTTGAATTCGGCCTTAAACTGTTTGTAAACGGGTTTTAGCTCCGGGCAATCGGGAAGGGAGGTCGTAACGTTTCCGGTGATAAGAAAAGGCCTCTGATCTTTCCCCAAGTCCGCCCAAAGTTCCATCAGTTTGCCGACAACCCCTTTAAGACCTTCCTCTCCACCGACACCTCGCAGTGCGTAAGAACCGAGGGTCGCTCCGTAGATGTAAGGCACTGTCGAGGACCAGGACAATTCGCCCCCTGCGGGAATCCAGGCGTTTGGCATAGTACTTGCGCAAATAATCGTTTTGTCGGCGGTGCCGTCATCGACCTTGACTTCATAGTAGAGATCTTCGACCTTGGCGAGAACATTGTTGGGGTTGGTAAGTTTGAAATTGACCTCGAAAACGAGAGTGTCCCATTTCTGGTAAGGTGGTTTCGGCGCTGTGTCGTTCAGCCTGGCAACGCTTTCAACAACCACTGAAACAGGTTGAATTTTGGTGGCAGTGGCACCTTTTGTCTGTACTCCTGCACACGAAACCAAAATCAATCCTGTCGCAAAAAACATGACACTTAACAATGAAATTATAGCTTTCCTTTTCATATCTCCCTCCTTCATTTGGTTTGCGTCTTGCCTGCACGATTAAAAACCAAAACGATCTATCTGTTTATTCCTGAGTCATTCCCGCCGGGAAAAAACGTCCTCCTTATAGGCCTTGCATAATTCGCATTCTTCTGGCCCCTGGCATGGAAACGCGCCGGGATTTTCTTTGGTAACGACCTGATGTCTTTGATAATAACCGCAACGGGTCTTTCCACCCCCGTAAACAATGATGGGAACCCACCTCTTCACTTTGTCACAAAACAATGTCGTCGACGTTAATTTCCAATTCATGAAAGCTATCCTTTGGGGGCATTCTTTTTACATTCAAGTGGTTGCTATGTGAGTCAATTTTGATGATCTCGTCAAAAGTCAGAATTTACCAAATCAAACTCCGTAACTTACGATAATTACATAGTGCGAATTTCGAAAAAGCGTCGTTTTCAGACTTATTACGAGTTCATTGAATTTGTAGTTTTGCAATTGGCTCTGTATAATGTATTTTAAAAGGTTTGTTCTTGATCCTAACAAAACATTATTTCTTTGTCAAGAGGTAATTGCAAAAGTCTCACGGATCCATCACCCCTGGAATTCTGAACACAGTCCTCCTCATCCCTTCTTCCCTCTGTTATCCAAAAAAGAGGAAGAAGGGATGAGAGAGCTTGTTTCATTTGGCAACCTTGGCAGCGAAGGGAACCACTTTCTGCACGCCGTCGGCGGTGAAGGTTGCAGATCCCTTGTAGACTTCTATGGGAACGGTGTTATTCGGAATTCCCGTCCACCATTCTTCAAGAAGGGCCCAGGGGTTAGTTTTTCGCTCCTTGACCTTCTCGGCATTCGGAAGCAGAAGGCCTAAAAGCCCCTGGTGGACATCGAGTATTGACATGACTGTGAGTTGATTGGTTTTTCCGGCGGGAATCCACTGGGTGTCAAAAGAATTGACCATATTTACATCAAAACCATCAAAGACAACTGTAAATCCGAAACCATCCAATTTAACCGGATAATCGTTGGGATTTGTGATGTTAAAGAGGAAAGCCAGTGGAAGCACCGCGCTGTTCGCGCCCGCCTTGCCTTTTGTTGGAGTTATAGCGCCCCCGTAATACCAATAGCCGTTATATTGGGTTACCTGCGCTGATTCAAGGGCTATCACCGGCGCCTTAAAATTCGCCTCGGTAGGTTTTGTCGGTATTCCTGCACACGAAACCAAAAACAATCCTATCGCAAAAATATAGGCAATCATTAATACTCTTTTCATTATTAAACCTCCTTCCATTGCTTAAGAAAAACGTGGCCGCTCTGCGCGTCGCGTGTCCGTATGGTGGCAAATTACACCTGTTTGCGAAAGGCAACAGGGTCGCGGTATCATGTTAGCCATCTTTTCCTTCTTTTGTAATGCTTGACATTACGAAAACTCTTTCTCTCTCCGACGTCGGAGAGACCTAAATAGAAGTCTCGAATGTCCGGGTTCTCTTTCAGTTTTTCTGAAGTATCATGCATCACAAGCCTGCCGTTTTCCAGGACGTAAGCGTAAGGCGCCACGGTCAGGGCCAATTTTACATTCTGTTCTACAAGCAGGATAGGGATCTTCTCTTCATGATTGAGCTTCGTGATAATATCGAAGATCTCTTTAATAAGCAGAGGAGCGAGACCCATAGAAGGCTCATCGAGAAGCATTAATTGAGGTTGCGCCATCAAAGCCCGTCCAATGACCGTCATCTGTTGTTCTCCGCCGCTGATATAACCGGCCACTTCACTACGCTTTTGCTTTAGTCGGGGGAAGTAGTGATAGACCATTTCCAGGCCTTCCTTCGTCGAGCCGATTTTTCTCAGATGAGCCCCGACTTTAAGATTCTCTTCTACGGTCAGATGTTCAAAAACCTTGCGGCCTTCGATGACCTGAATGATGCCCCTCTTGGAAATCTCCATCGCGGATTTTTTATGGATGCGCTCTCCTTTAAACTCGATGGAGCCATCGGTGACTGCTCCGACTTCCACCTTAAGAAGACCGGAAATGGCCTTGAGCGTCGTGCTTTTACCGGCCCCGTTTGCACCCAAAAGGGCAATAATGCCCCCTTCAGGGATCTCTAAAGAGACCCCCTTCAGGACAAGGATCACCTCCTGGTATTTGACCTCGACATTATTCAACTTCAGAATAGATTCCACTTTTTCCATCACGTTACCCCTTTTTTACCAACCGAACCATTCCTTCGCCCATTTTTCAGGCCAGCGCGATTTGACATCTATCGTTGTAACATAGTTGAAATTTCCTGATCTGAGTTCATATACCGGAACAACGCCGGTTGTGCGGTGGTCGGTTGACGTGAAGGTGACCGGGCTGGTGCCGAGGCCTCCGTCAAGAATTTGGTAATCTTTCATGGTCTCAAAACCTTTATGCAAGATGCCGGGGCCGGTCAAATCTCCCGCTTTATCCGCCCTGGTAAGCGCTTCCCGCAGCAACAGCACATTGGCCCACGCCGTTACCGTAAATTTGAGGCGGTCTTTAGCAGGGATTCCGGGGTTGTATTTTGCCGCATAATCATGAACAAGCTTCATCTGTCCCCGGTTATCTCCAAAGAAGTAAGCCGGGCCGGCGCACATTGCCCCTTCAGCGGCCTTGCCCGCCAATTTATATAAATTTTCATCATATCCCCAGTAGTTTACCAGCCAGTCAGCTCCGAGCCCAAGGGCATACGCATCTCTCATTGTAGACGCAACGCACATGGTTGTGTTTCCGTGCCATAAAACATCTGGTTTAAACTTCTTGAGCGCCATGATCTGGCTCTTCGAATCCATGGAGGTAAGAGCGACATCCTGATCATCGCCCAGCTCAAAACCGAGCAGCGCAGCCTGATTCTTGATTGCCTTTATAGGGGCGCTTGAATAAGGGGCGGGGAAAGCGTATACACAGGCAAACCGTGGCTTCCTCTTCCCGTAATCCTTATTTTTGGGCCATCTTGTCTCAAACCATGCGGTCAGCGCGGCGCGCGCCTGAGTAGAATAGTCCGGCGCAAAAAACAGATTATAGCCTGTCTTGGCCGGATTGTTGAGATGGGCCGAAAAAGACGCGGACACATAGGGGATCTTATCTTTGAAAACCGTTGGTGAAAGGGCCTCCGTATCGCCCGTTCCCCATCCCTCGATAGCAATTACCCCCATCCGTTTGAGGAAGTTATACTTTGTAATAGCCTCCGGGATACGATAGCCGTAGTCAAACCAGGTGTATTTAATCTTTTTTCCGTTAATTCCGCCCGTATTATTAACATAATTAAATGCTTCCGCCAAACCAAGGGCATAGTCCTTGCCCACGTCTGAAGTCGCGCCGGTGCAATCCGTCAGACCGCCGATTTTTATTTTTATTTCCTGGGCCAATAGTGATGAAACAAAAAAGCTCATGGTCAGGAATGCCAAAACAACTGTAAAGAATTTAATTTTGTTTCTCATCGCTCACCTCCATAAATATAGTATAAAACTAAACATAACAGATAATTCCTCCCTTGCTCCCACTATCCGAGGACGTAACCACCCCCTTTTTCAACCGCGCCCTTCGCGCTGTCTGCCACAGGCATGAATTCCGTCCGCAAAATTCTCACGGTCACGGATATCGGATAAGCCTGCGCACCGAAACGCCAGCATTTCAGCATACAGGCATGGTACGTCAATAAGAAAACGGCCACAAATTAAAATAGTTTTTGATTTGCCACCAGCGGTAACTGAGACCTCTTGGTTGGAAGATCAAAAAGACGCAGATGGCCAAGCCAAAAACCGATTCCTTGATATAGAGAAATTTAATCATGAGGTCCGGATAAACATCGCCTAACAACATCACACCGTATTGGATGAATTCCATGATCAACACCATGAATACGGAGCCGAAAATGACCCCGTGGATGGACCCCACTCCGCCGATGAGAATAACGCCTACCAGCCAGAGGGACCAAAACCAGGGGAAATGTTCCGGACTGAGGGCGGCGGTATTGCTGACCCAGAAGGCTCCGGCAAGGCCGGCAATAAATCCTGCCACAAAAAAATTGAGCAGTTTATACCAGATGATGTTTATTCCCATCGTTTCGGCGGCAATGTCATTGTCCCGGATGGCAATCCATGCCCTTCCTACCTTTGAACGAAGGAGGTTGGCGAAGATCATGACACTGAGGGTGAGCAGGACAGCCATTAAAAAATAGGTCTTTAATTCGCTGTCAATGACCCACGGCCCGATCTTGATCGTCCCGGGAGGCAGGGAGAAGGCCTGTCCTCGCCCGCCGATCTGACTGACATATTGCGTGATGAGAAAATCAACAGTAATGAACTGCGCTGCCATGGTGGTCAGGATGAGGTAAAAACCTTTAACCTTGGCCGAGGGAAGACCGAACAGCACGCTCCAGAGGCCGGCCAAGATGCCCGCAATGATAATACTGATTGGATAGGCAAGTCCCCAGTCGACAAGGATTTGAGGCCAGGGAAATTGAAGAATCAAGAGCGTGCTTGTATAAGCTCCCACGGCAATAAATGCGGCATGTCCAAGGGTGACCAGGCCGGCATAGCCTATCAATATTTGCACGCCAAGGGCTCCCATGGCCGTGTACCCTATCATGTTGGCCACGCCGAACCAGTATCCGGTTAAGGTTAACGGAAATATAATAAACACAAGCGCCAGAAGGAGAATCATTTTCCCCTTGATCACCGGAGTCTGCCACCAACCATGATCCTCGGAATATTTTTGATGGTAAAGGCCGCAAGGCAGCCAGACGTTAGACATGAGAAAGCCTCCTGTGTTGCAAAGTAGTTATCTACATTCTTTCAATGCGTTCCCAGCCCCAGAATCCATAAGGTTTGAACAACATAAAAACCACCATGAAGGCAAAGGGGAAAACTTCTTTGACTCCTCCGGGAAAATACTGGTCAAGGTAAGTCCCGGATAGATTCTGGAGCACGCCGATCGTAATTCCTCCTAAGACGGCTCCGGGGATGGAATTAAGACCTCCCAGAACGACCGCCGGCAGGACAAGCAAACCGAGATACCCGGTGGAAATATTGACCCCGTTGATATTTCCAAGAAGCGCGCCGCCGACTCCCGCGGACATAAAGGCGATCGCCCAGGCCGCGGCATAAACGAACCGGGCGCTTACGCCGACCGAGAGCGCGGCCGTCTCGTCGTCGGCGGTGGCCTGCATGGCCAGGCCCCAGTGTGAATATTTGAAGAATGCGGAAAACAAAAGAAACAGCACGATGGCCAGAATGAACGACCAGAGATAAACACTGGAGATTTTAATAAAGCCTATCTCGATGGGCTCAAGAGAAAAGACAGGAGGGGTAAAGGCCCGTGTCTTGGCCTCCCAGATGAATTCTATGATCCCTTTAAAGAAGAAGGAGAGACCTACGGTCACCATCAGCACGGCCAGGATCGGTTCCCCGATCAGTCTGTCAAGAAAGATTCTTTCCACGAGGATGCCGAGGATGATCCCGATGAAAAGAGTGATGATTATGGCCAACACAAATGGAACGCCGATCTGGTAAAAGGTCAACGTGACATAGGCGCCGATCAGCGTCAACTCGCCCATGGCCAGATTCAAGACCCCGGAACATTTATAGATGAGGACCCATCCTAATGCGACCAGGGCGTAAACACCCCCGACCATGATGCCGTTGATCAAGCTCATCACGAAAAGCTCCATAAAAACCTCCCCTTTGAAGGGTACGGAATCCTGCGGTTCAACAGTCTAAGTCTTCTTGAGCTGTGATTACTTAAACGTTTGCTTCCGATAACTCCAAACCCTGTATTTTTGTCACTATACATCCAGTGCTTTAAGATCGGTCTTAATGTGAACGACCCGCCCATCCTCGTACGTGATATCCGTGTCCATATGGATACTTTGCACACCGGAATAGAGACCGTTAACAATATCCTTATATCGTTCTACGACAAATTCCCGTCTTAACTTGCTTGTTCGGGTCAGTTCATCATCATCGGCGTCAAATTCCTTGTAAAGATTGACAAATTTTTTTACTTTCGCCACAGGGGGCAAATCTTTGTTCGATTGAATAATCTCTTTTTTTACCAATTCATAAACCTCGGGCATCTGGGAAAGCTCCGAATAACTGGTATAAGTGAGATTCCCGGCCTCCGCCCATTTGCCCACCACATTGTAATCAATGCAAATTACAATGGCGACATAGGGTTTTTTGTCACCAATCGCCCAAACATTCTTAATATAAGGACTGAATTTGAGCCGCGTCTCTAAGTACTGCGGAGAAAAATTTGTTCCATCGTTTAAGATCATCACATCCTTCGTCCGGTCAAAGACAACCAGATGGCCATCGGCATCAATGAAGCCGGTATCCCCCGAATAAAGCCACCCGTCTTGCAGTGTTTTTGCCGTCGCCTCCGGATTCTTGTAATATCCCTGAAAAACGGAAGAACCTCTAGAAATGATCTCGCCTTCCGGAGTGATTTTCACCTCAGTCCCGGGAATCGGGACACCCACCGTGTCAAATTTGATATCGCCATCGCGATGAACAACCGAAATTCCGGCAATTTCCGTCTGACCGTAGATCTGCTTGAGGTTTACCCCGATGGCATGGAAGAAGCGGAAATGGTCAGGTCCCATTGCTGCCCCTCCGGTGTAAGCATCCCTTATCCTTGATAGCCCCAGGTGATCTTTCAACTTTTTATGGACAGTCCAATAGGCAAGATAATCAAGAGCCTTCCAGTACCAAGGGGCCGGCTTTTTCATAAACTCCAATTCGGCGACATAGTAGCCGATTTTCATCGCCAATTTGTAAGCCGTTCTCTTGGAGAATGAGGCATCGAGATATTTGACCTGGACGTTTCTCACCATCTGTTCATAAATGCGAGGGGGGGCGAACATCATATGGGGGCCGATTTCACGAATATTTTCCTGAGCGGTCTCAGGCTCCTCCGGAAAATTAAGCGTAAATCCAGCCAGAATTCCACAGGAGATGGACATCATCTGTTCTCCAATCCACGCAAAAGGAAGGTAGGAGACAAAGTCATCGGATTCAAAATAGGGGTCCACCCTCATCAGATTTTGACCCATGGTTAACATGTTATAATGGCTGAGAAGCGCGCCTTTGGGGAGGGATGTTGTCCCCGAGGTGTAAAATAAAAGACAGGTATCATCCGCCTTTCCCTTTGAGATCAAATCTTCAAAGAGGCCGGGCTCCTTCCTGTCCATTTCTTCTCCGATCTTCATAACTTCTTTAAGGTTGAGAAGAACAGGATCATCATAATCCCTCATCCCTTTTGGGTCATCCCAAATCACTTTTATGAGCTTGGGACACTTATCTTTAATGTTGAGAGATTTATCAACCTCTTCCTGACCTTCACCTATGATCAGTTTGGCATCGGAGTGATCAACGATATATTGCACCTCGTCAATCAGCGAATCCTGGAATAACCATACTCCTACTCCCCCTACGCACATAGTGGCTATTTCGGCCCAGAGCGCCTCCGGGCGATTATCGCCTATTATCGCAACCTTGTCCCCTCTCTCCAACCCTAAAGAAACCATTCCTAATGCAATTTTCTTCACATTTTCGTAGTATTGCTTCCAGGTGATGGGGATCCAGATTCCAAATTCCTTTTCCCGCATTGCCACTTTTTTGTCCCAATATTTTTTAGCTGTCTGCAGCCAGAACTTTGGAATAGTGGAATCTGTGGTAATTTCTATTTCTTTTACACTATCGGCGTGTAGCATAGAGGTCCTCCACTTCACCCAGATAAGCCTTGATCACACTGGGGTTGCTCTGTATCTCGGCAGGGGTTCCTTCCGCGATCTTCTCGCCAAAGTTAAGAGACATGACACGACCGGAGATATCCATCACGACCCCCATGTCGTGTTCAACCAAAACACAGGTCGTCTGCCAGCGTTTCTCTTCATTGATGTCCAAAATAAAGCGAGCCATATCCTCCACTTCTTCCAGGTTTAACCCGGCAAGAGGCTCATCTAAGAGAATGATCTTCGGATTGAGAGCCAGCGCCCTTGCCAGCTCAACTCGCTTCTGAAGCCCATAAGGAAGCATCCCTACGACCCTGTCCCTGATATGTTCAATCTCAAGAAGGTCGATGATCTCCCTTTCTATGAAATCCCGATGTTCAATTTCTTCCCGTGCCGTCTTTCCCACATAGATGGAACCACTGATCAGTCCTGATTTTAGATGAATATGGCGACCAAGGCGAATATTATCGAGCACTGTCGTTCCCTTGAAGAGTTCAATTTTCTGAAACGTCCGGGATATCCCCATTTCCGCTCTCTTATGGGGTTGTAACTTGGTGATTTCCTTGCCTTCAAAGTAGATTTGTCCCTTTTGAGGATGATAAAGGCCGTTAATACAGTTAAGCAAAACGGTTTTTCCTGCGCCGTTGGGGCCGATGATGGAAAAGATCTCCCCTTTCTTTACTCCAAAGCTTATATCCGACAGGGCCTGAACGCCTCCAAAGGCTATAGAAATGTTATCTACTTTTAATTGAAAGTCATCGGTAAGGGCCATTTTAAGAATCTCCTTCTGAAACCTTCGCGTCCGTCAAAGAAGTTATAACCTTTGGCAGGCGCACCATCAACCTCGCCGGTTCCGGGCGAATAACGGGGAGTAAATATGGTGCTTTTTGTAATTTATTTCTATGATCAATTTTTGATGAACTCGTCAAAAGTCGCTGATTCGTAAAAAACGATTTTTTCAGGGGTCATCAAACCATTCACAAGTATGAAAAAGTCGATTGTAGGGCAATTATGGAGGTCGTTTTTTTCACACGACCAAAAAAAGGCGGCTCTCGTTACTTTTGACGAGAGCATCAATTTTTTATTGAGCTTTTGTTATGAACAGGTGACGAGACGATAACAAAACATTATATCTTTGTCAAGTCAATTTTTTTGGCTCTTTAATTTTAACTACTCAGGTAGCCGCACCATGGAGCCACCGTTGACTGGCGAGTAGTATACTTCCCCCGTGAATACATGCAAAAAATAAAATTAATTTCTGCTGGACTCAAGCGAAGGAATGTTGTAGTCTATGAGCCATGGCAGAATGCATGATCATTCAAGGACGGGAATTACACGCCGAAGACATCGGGCTGATTCGATCTCTCCTGGCGGAACACGGGGAGTGGTGCCGAACGCGGATCAGCGAGGAGCTTTGCCGGCGCTGGGGCTGGCAAAATGCACAGGGCCGATTCAAAGATATGGCGGCCCGCACACTGCTGCTGAAGCTTGAACGCGCCGGGCTCATCCAACTTCCTAAGCGGCGGGGCCTTTCATCCAACGGGTTGCGTAACCGCACCCCACCCCTTGTGGCTCACGCAACCGATTCGATCCGTTGCGCATTGCGCGATCTAAGGCCTCTGGACGTGAGCATCGTCGAGCCTGGATCGGAAGACCTGCGGTTGTTCAACTGCCTATTGAGCCGTTATCACTATCTCGGCCATCGCAACACGGTAGGCGAGAACATCCGGTATCTGGCGCGCGACTGCACGGGACGGCCGGTGGGCTGTGCGCTGTTCGGCTCGGCGGCGTGGAAGTGCGGGGCGCGCGATGCCTGGATCGGCTGGGATCGCGGCAGACGAGAGGCGAACCTTGGTTTTCTGACGAACAACACGCGCTTTTTGGTGTTGCCCCGGGTCACCGTGCCGCACTTGGCCAGCCACCTGCTCGCGACTTTGGCAAGACGCATTCGCGCCGACTGGCAGGCCAAATATGGGCATCCAGTGCATGTGCTGGAAACCTTCGTGGAGAGCGATCGTTTCAAGGGAACCTGCTACCGGGCGGCCAACTGGTTGCGGCTCGGCTCGACGCAGGGACGCACCCGTAACGATCGCAACCATTGCCTCCGCGCTCCGGTCAAGGACGTGTATCTCTATCCGCTCAGCCCGGACTTCCGGCGGGAGTTAAGCGCATGATCGGCTACGAACAGGCACTGACGGTCTGCCGAACCGATCCCGAAGCGGCGGCGCGATTGCTCTGCGAGTTCTCACGCGAACTGGACCAGTTGAAGGCGGAGGTCGCCACGCTGAAAGCGGAGAACGCCGCCCTGCGCCGCGACTGCCAATCGCTTCGCGATGAACTCCAGGCGCTCAAGGAGAAAGTCGCGAAGGACTCACACAACAGCAGCAAGCCGCCGTCCTCCGACGGCCTTTGCAAACCCAAGCCCAAGAGTTTGCGCCCGCCCAGTAATCGGCCCACCGGCGGCCAACCCGGACATCCGGGCAAGACGTTGCGCATGGCGGCAATGCCGGATATTACAGTGCGTCACTCAATCGAGCGCTGCTCGGGCTGCGGACGTTCCTTGGTGAAACAGGCTCCGGACCGTGTCGAGCGCCGGCAGGTCTTTGATCTGCCTTAAGCCGAAGCTATGGGTCACCGAGCACCAAGCTGAAGTCAAAACCTGCGCCTGCGGCTGCATCAACCGTGCGGCATTCCCGCCGGAAGCCGCAGCCCCCGTGCAGTATGGTCCCCGCGTCAAGAGCGCGGCCGTCTATCTGCGCGACTACCAGTTGCTGCCCTCCGACCGGCTTACCGAGATCATGCGCGACCTCTTCGGTTGCGAGAGCTTCAGTGAGGGCGCTTTGGCAAACTTCGGCGCCGATTGCTCCCGGCGGCTCGAACCGGTCGATACACTGATCCGCGATCTGGCGGCCAAGGCCGAGGTGGCCGGCTTCGACGAGACCGGCATGCGCGCCATCGGCAGCCTGCACTGGCTGCACACCGTATCGACCCGCTGGCTCACCTGGTACTTTGCGCACAAGCGGCGCGGGCGCGAAGCCATGAACGCCGCCGACATCCTCCCCGACTTTAGGGGCTGCGCCGTACACGACTTCCGGGACGCCTACATCAAGTACGACTGCAACCACGCTTTCTGTAACGCGCACCTATTGCGCGAACTGATTTTTCTGTGGGAGGAACAGAACCAGAAGTGGGCCAAACAGATGATCGACCATCTGTTGACGATCAAGACGGCAGTCGATACCGC
>JAHYJE010000046.1 GCA_019429105.1 Syntrophobacterales bacterium | reverse complement strand
TGGCCAATAGTTTGGAAGCAAGGCATTTGATTGAGACCCAGGGTAAAATGAGAAAACGAGTATTATTGACGACAAAGGCGAGGTTATTTCCCTTGGTTGGCTTGTCCCAGCCGATGAAGGCCTCGCGTGACTTGACCGCCCAGGCGGCGGAGCCCCAACCCAGACAGGCAACGGGTCGATCCCCCAGAAACGCCATATACTTGAGATGCTGGCCAACGATCTGGCGGTAACCGAGATAATGGTGCTGATTAACAAGGCTATTGTAGAGAGGTTCAAGTTCAGTATGTCTTACCAGCAAGATAGTGACAGGAGGAAAATCAGCAAGTTCCCCGGATATGGGGCTCTCATCGACGGGGAGAACCCGAGTGTTTTTGTTTCTCCGTTCGTTCCAGCTATTGTTTTTGCGCGGGGGGAGGACAAGATGTCCCATACGTTCCAAGGTGAGAAGAAGCTCCCGGCAGGCCATGTCTTTGGTGGCGCCGTTGGCTTGGATCCATCCCCAGAGTCGGCACAGGATTCTGGAGATGCTTTTTCTTCCTTCGGGCCAATGTTCATTGATCACCCCTTGAATAAGAGGGATGTCGGCTTCGGAAACGGTTCGCTTTCTTATGGTTATGGGCAACATGATGAGTGTGTATCAGAAGAAAAAGGCGGACGCCCGCAAAAAATGCAGGGTATGCAAAAATATTTTTCAAGGCAGTTTGAGATTGAATATGTCGGGCACATCGGCAACGGCTTGCCGATGTGCTGGGTTGAAACGAAAAAGGGTGGGTTGAAAATGTCCTTGAAATCAAGAGCAAGGAGATTCTAAATCACCTCATTATTCGTCAATTAGTGGCGGTTCCATCGTGGGGCTATCTGAGTAGTTACGTTTTTTTAAGCAGGTTCTGGGGAGTAAGTCACTAAAACGAGAGAAAACTTTTTCACAGTACCGGGATTATGACAAGGAGGTCTGTCCATGAAAACCATCGTAACTATAACCTTGAACCCGGCGATCGACAAGAGCTCAAGTGTTGACCATGTCGTGGCCGAGCGAAAACTGTACTGTGGCGTTCCTCGTTTTGAGCCCGGAGGAGGCGGGGTGAATGTCTCCCGGGCCGTCAAAAAACTGGGAGGCGAGTCCCTGCTCCTTTATCCCGCGGGCGGCCTGACCGGAGACCGACTGAAAGAACTCCTGGACGAAGAAGGCCTCAACCATCAGCCGTTTCCCATCGAGGGATTGATCCGGGAAAGTTTGGTCATTTTGGAGGAATCCACCGGCCAGCAGTATCGTTTTGGAATGCCGGGACCGCAGCTTCAGCAAAAAGAATGGGAGCCGTTTGTTCAAGAACTGGCGGCCATGGAGCCTTCACCTGATTATGTGGTGGCCAGCGGGAGCCTTCCGCCGGGTGTGCCCCCTGATTTTTATGCACGGGTTGCGCGTGCCGGGAAAAAGAGGGGTGCAAAAGTGATCATCGATGTTTCGGGTGAACCCCTTGAGGCAGCGCTCCATGAAGGGGTGTTTTTGATCAAGCCCAATGTCCGTGAATTCAGGGGACTGGTGGTCGGCGAGAACATCAAAGAGGAATCGCAGATCAAGACCGAGGCCCAAAAGATGGTCAAAAGCGGCCGCTGCGAGGTGCTGGTGATCTCCCTTGGCGCGGCAGGCGCTCTGGTGGTTTCGGAGGAGTTTGCCGAACACATCCTGCCGCCCACAGTGCCGATTATCAGCAAGGTCGGGGCCGGGGACAGTATGGTGGCCGGTATCGTTTTGAGCCTTGCCCGAGGCAACCCACTCAGGGAATCCGTAATTTTCGGCATAGCGGCCGGTTCGGCAGCCGTCATGACGCCGGGAACGGAACTGTGTCGGAGGGAGGATGCCGAGAGGTTATATGAGAGCATGATTTCAGGGTCCGAATCAGGGGGTGGTTGAGTCAAGTGAATATCTATATGCGTTATTGACCCTCCAAGAATTGGACCGGAACGTCCACATCGATTCCAACAGTGAGAGGAATGAAGAGAAGGGATGTCATGGATCAGGAAAAGCGCTTCTCCAGGAAACGAACCTATTACGATGAGTATCCGGACTTTACCCGGCCAGCGCTTGAGATTTCCCGCAGATTCAGGGAGCGGGCGCTCGCACGGCTTGAGTTCCTATACGGCCCTAAAGGGGCTGAAAATTGGATGCCCGAACTCGAACGGATACTAAAGGTTCATTATGCCCACAAGCCCCCCGAGATGATCGAGAAGGAGCAGGAATACGATCCTAGGCAAAGGTTTTGCCAGGAGCATATCATCCTCATCACCTACGGGGACATGGTGAAGGGAGAAGGAGCCACGCCCCTTTCAGTCCTTCACCGCTTCGTGACTCAATACTCTCTGGGTGCCATCAACACGCTCCATCTGTTGCCCTTCTTTCCCTATTCCTCGGACCGGGGTTTTGCCGTCATTGATTACCGACGGGTGGACAAGCGGCTGGGATTCTGGAAGGACATCCGTGAGAAAAAACGTTTCTATGATCTTATGTTTGACGCTGTCCTGAATCATTGCTCCTCCGGAAGCGAGATGTTCCTGGAATTCCTTAATGGGAATCCCGCCTACAGGGACTTTTTCATTGCTTACGAGTCGCCCGACGATCTCACCCCTGAACAGCGCCGCAAGATTTTCCGCCCCAGGACGACCGACATTCTCACCCGATTCGAGACGATCCATGGCCCTCGATACATTTGGTCCACCTTTTCTCCGGATCAGGTGGACCTTAACTTCCGTAACCCTGCCGTGCTCCTGCAAGTGTTGGGCAGCCTTCTTTTTTACATCCGAAAAGGCGCCGATATGCTCCGGCTGGACGCGGTGACCTACATCTGGGCGGAGCCTGGAACCGAAAGCGTGCATCTCCCCCAGACCCATGAGATCGTCAAACTGCTGCGCGATGTAGTGGATTTTGTAGCTTCCGGTGTGGCCCTGGTCACCGAAACGAATGTCCCCCATCATCAAAACATCTCGTACTTCGGCAACGGCTATGACGAGGCCCACATGGTGTACAACTTCGCCCTTCCCCCTCTGGTCCTTCATGCTTTCTATGCCGGAGATGCCGGCACCCTTTCCCGATGGGCCGAGGATCTGCGTCCACCATCGGCCCAGACGGCCTTTCTCAATATTCTGGACACCCATGACGGCATCGGACTCCAGGGTGCCCGCGGGTTTCTCCCCGCCAAAGACATTGAGTTCCTCGTGGACAGGGCCCGGAAGAAAGGGGCCTTAGTGTCCTTCAAGACGACCGAGGACGGGACCGAAGAGCCTTACGAGATCAACAGCACCTGGTGGAGCGCCCTGAACCCGGAGCGCGAACAGGAGAGCCTGGAGCTGCAGATCGCCCGGTATCTGGCCTCCAGGGCCATCGCGCTGGTGATGCGGGGGGTCCCGGGGATTTACATCCACGGGGCACTCGGAACCGCCAATGACTATAGGGCCGCTAAGGCCTCAGGGATAAACCGGGACCTGAACCGGGGAATCATCGACGCCTGGGAGGTGGAAAAGGCGCTGAAGGATCCGGCCTCGAAGCTGTCCCTCCTGTTCAGCCGTGGGAGGGAACAGATCCTGGTTCGGCGGCGGGAGAGGTCTTTCCACCCCCAAGGCGGACAGAAGGTCTTGCACCTTTCGCCCCGCGCTTTTGCCCTCCTTCGAACTTCCCCGGAGGGGGATGAGACAATCCTGACCCTCACCGGCGTTACGGCGGAAGCGGTGGGGCTTGTGATACCTTCAGACGAGGCCGGCTTCCGCCACGGGCGTTATCGGGATCTTCTCTCCGCCGGGAGCTATAAAACGGAAGCAAATATCTTGCACATTACGCTTCCGCCTTACGGCCGGGTCTGGCTTAAAAACGAAGAATGAACAGTGTATAAGGAATAACCGGAGACAGGAGGTGTTTTGCTTATGGATAAAATCACGCTGGATCAATTGCGGCAAACATTTTCAGACAGACATTCGGGCTGGCGTGTCTCTCTATTCATGCCGGCACACCGGGAGGGACGGGAGACCAGGCAGGATCCGATCCGTTTCAGGAACCTGCTGCGGCCGCTGCTGCCTCTTCTGACCAGCGACGGCACCTTCCATATCTTTGCAATCAGCCAGAACCAGCTTCAGTTGCTGGAGGAGACGCGGCACACGGGGGATGAAATCGATCTGGAAAATGTACCGGAAACACTTTCCGAACTTTTCTCGGACGGCTTCCCGGAAAAAAGCTCCACTTTCATACGGGTACGCCATCGGGGTCCGGGAACCGCACAGCACCCTTATCTTATTGAACAAGACGGTCTTTCAGGATGATCCAGCTTTGGGGGTTGTCTTTTGTCGTTTTAAGATTTCTCTAAATCAAGGAGGAGAACACATGAGCGGACAAGAAGTCATCCGGGTGGGAATCAACGGGTTTGGTCGAATCGGACGAGCGGTTTTCAAGCAATTGCTTGAGAGAGAAAATTTTCAGGTCGTCGGAATCAATGATCTGGCGAACCTTGAAGACCTCGCCTATCTTCTCAAGTATGATTCGGTCCATGGCTGGTATCCAAGGAAAGTTGCCGCGCAGGACAACGCCCTCCAGGTGGACCAGCAAAGCATCCCCTTTTTTTCAAGCCCCGATCCGAAGAAAATCCCATGGAATGAGACGGGAGCGGATATTATCATCGAATGCAGCGGAGCCCTGCGCAGCCGCTCTAAGGCTGCGGGCCATCTGGAAGCCGGAGCAAAACGCGTGATCATCTCCGCACCCTCCGACGATGCCGACGCAATGATCGTCCTGGGCGTCAATGAGGAGACATACCGACCGGAATCCCATCAGATTGTCTCCATGGCCTCCTGCACAACGAACTGTTTGGCTCCGGTCGCTAGGGTGCTGCACGAATCCTTCGGCGTGGAATTCATCATGTTCACCACCGTCCATGCCTACACCTCAAGCCAGTCATTGATAGACACGCCGGCGCGCCATCGCCGCCGCGGCCGGGCGGCCGCCTTGTCGATCATCCCGACCACCACAGGAGCGGCCAAAGCCGCCGAAAAGGTCCTGCCGCAGTTGAAGGGAAAGATGACCGGCATGGCCATGCGGGTCCCCGTCCCCAACGGCTCGGTTACCGACATGATGGTCTGCCTGGGAAAAGACGTGACTTCGGAACAGGTCAACGCCGCCTTGCAGAAGGCATCGGAAAAATCTCCCCTTCGAGGGATACTTCGGGTGACGGACGAGGCGTTGGTCTCCCAGGATATCATCGGCGATTCCCACTCATCCATCGTCGATGCTCTGAGCACCATGGTTCTGAACGATAGAATCGTTAAAATCCTTGCCTGGTACGACAACGAATGGGGTTACTCCGCCCGCCTCGTTGATTTCGCCGAGTTCATGGCCAAGAAGGGGTTGTTCACGGAGAAGGAATGATCTTCCGAGCCTGTGAATTCGGGTTGGACCGGAGAGACCCAGGTTCGGCGGAGCATTTTTCCGGAAAGGAGGTTCAGGGATGAAGCTCATTGCCACCCGCTCGACGGGCTTCGGTCATATCGATCTGGAGTATTGCCAGGCAAACGACATCACCGTCTGCAACGTCCCGGTCTATGGCGATAATACCGTGGCCGAGCACGTCTTTGCGCTTCTCTTGGCCATCAGCCACAACATGATTGCCGCTGTGGACCGCACCCGCTGGCGTGTTATCGAAATTGCGAAAGGTTTCAGCATGGAAGTACTGGCCGCGGATGTGATACCGGATGAAGACTTGGCCTCTCGCCTGGGCTTTCGCTATGTAAAAATGGAGGAGCTCTTGGCTTCATCCGACATCATCACGCTCCCTGTGCCTTCCAACGAGAATACCCGGAATCTCATATCCACCGATGAATTTGCCGTGATGAAAGAAGGGGTTGTCCTGATCAACACGGCCCGCGGCGCTTTCCAACCACGTCAGGCCAAGGGAACAGCATAAATGAAAAACGAGGGGGCGACGACCATGAGATTACCGGCCCACAAAACCAAGATCGTGTGCACCATCGGACCGGCCTCCCGTTCGGAGGCTGTCCTGGAACGGCTGATGCTGCAGGGCATGAATGTGGCGCGGCTCAATTTTGCCCACGGGACCCTGCAGGGGCACAGGGAGGACATTCAGCGCATCCGTGCTGTGGCGGCAAGGCTTCAGCGACATTGTATGATTCTGGCGGACCTTCCCGGCCCCAAGATACGAATCGGCAGGCTCTTAGATGAGCCGTTTCTGCTGGAAAAAGGGGATGATGTCGTTTTGACCGTCAAAGATTTTGCCGCCACACCCAATCAGATACCTGTCGAGTACAAGAGACTGCCGGAGAGCGTGACCTCAGGAGACTTGATCTTCCTCAATGACGGCTTCATACAACTCCGGGTGGAGAGGGTGTCTGGTGAGGATGTCTTCTGCCGGACGGTTATCGGCGGTCCGCTCCTTTCCCACAAAGGACTGAGCATTCCGGGGGCAAAGATAGTCGCTGATGCAGTGTCGGAAAAAGACTTCGAGTTCCTCGCTTTTGCCCTGCAGGAACCCGTGGATGCCTTCGGTGTTTCTTTTGCTGAAACAGCGGAAGACATTCTGAAAGTGAAAAGGTTTGCCCAGGCAAAAGGGCAATCCGCCTATGTGGTTGCCAAAATCGAGCGGGCCGAGGCTATTGACAATTTCGATGGGATTCTTTCCGCGGCCGATGCGATCATGATTGCTCGGGGCGACCTGGGGGTGCAGATCCCTTTGCAGGACGTGCCTGCCGTTCAAAAAAAACTGATCCGCAAGGCGAATCTTTTGGGCCGACCGGTGATAACGGCAACGCAGATGCTGGTGTCCATGACCGAGAACATCCGCCCGACCCGCGCCGAGGTGTCCGATGTGGCCAATGCCATTCTGGACGGTACGGACGCTGTGATGCTGTCCGAAGAGACGGCTATCGGGCGGTATCCCGTGGAAGCTGTTGAAATGATTAGCAAGATCGCAATATCCGCCGAGCGGGAGGAAAAAGCCGTCCGGGCACTGGCCGATTTGCACGCCTACTTCCGGGCGGCTGCGGGTTCAGGCAACGCCGCCGTGGAAGATGTCGTCACGCTGAATGCCGTTGAATCGGCCGATGCATTGAATGTACGTTACATCCTGACCCATGTGCAAAGCCGGGCCGCCCCGTGCCTTATCTCCAGATTTAAACCGGACTGCTGGATACTATCTCATGGTGGCGATGAAAAGACGAACAACCTTCTGGCCCTTTCTTATGGAGTTCATCCTGTTCGCCTGGATGGTGAAACGACCGGCCTTGCTGATAAGACCGTCCGGTGGCTGGTTACAGCCGGCATGGTTGAAAAAGATGAAAGCGTGATCTGGGTTGAGGATGAATCGCCTGACGATAGGCTGGAAGCCTTGTCGATGAAAGTCATTAAAGCCTGAAACAAATTTCATGAGGGGGTGATTCTGGGGATCGGAGGCGTCAGGATGCTCTGGGCCCGGGTTATCAGGACATCAGCGCCTTCCATCTCAACGGAGGGAATGCCGCCCTTCCGACCCTGGCACTTCTGGACGAGGCGGCGCTTCACCATTGCGATGATCGATGCGGACCACTTCAAGAAACTCAACGACCCGTACGGCCACGGCTTTGGCGATGTCGTGCTCGGAACCCTTGCGGAACGCTTTGTCGAAAGTTTCCGCCCGCGTGATAGGGTGCACCGCTTCGGCGGGGAGGAATTTGTGATCCTGCTGCCGGACATACCGCTCGACCAGGCAAGACCAGTGCTCAAACGCCTTCGCCAGCGGGCGTGCGGTCGCGATATCAGCGATGGCGAGATCGAGATCACCCAGTCGGTTTCCATAGGCGCGGCCGAAGCGACCGGGCCCAGTTGAATGAACCGCGGATGACCCGATAAAGGAGGCGGATATGAAAAAGAAATTTATTCGGCAAATACGGCTGCCGAATTCATGATAGGGAGGATCTGATGAAACCAAAAGAACAGGCCTGCCGGTTGTGTGAGGAGAAATGGCAAGCCCTTGATGAGCAGAATGTTTACGGGAAGCTTCAGTCCGGACCGGACGGGTTGGCCGATCCGGAGGCGGCCCGGCGGCTTACGTATTACGGTCCCAACACGCTGCCTACCAAAGAACCACCGACGATCTGGGCGATCCTGCTCCACCAGGTACTCAACCCCCTGATCTTCATTCTCCTGGCCGCTGCCGTGGCGTCCGTCGCCATTGGAGAATCCACCGACGCCTTGTTCATCCTGATCGTTCTCGTCCTGAACAGCGGCCTGGGGACCTACCAAGAGTATCAGGCCGAAAAAAGCGCGGCCGGTTTGCAGCGCCTGCTCAAGATCAAGGCGCGGGTGCGCCGCGGCGGCAAGGGGACGGACATCCCGGCGGAAATGGTCGTCCCGGGCGATATCGTGTTGCTGGAGTCGGGCAATAAGGTACCGGCCGATCTGCGCCTGGTGCAAGCCAATAGTCTTGCGGCCGACGAAAGCTTTCTGACGGGCGAATCCATGGCCTCTGAAAAGACCGCCGTGTCCTTGCCCGAGGACACCGGGGTGAGTGACCGCAAAAACATGACTTTTGCCGGGTCGACCATCACCTCGGGCCGAGGGGTCGGGATCGTTGTCGGCACCGGAACCGAAACCCAGGTGGGCATCATTGCCCAAACCGTATCCGAATCGGAAAGCGGCAAGCCCCCTCTGGTGCTGCGGATGGAACGGTTCGTCAAACACATCAGTATTTTGGTGTTGGCGATCAGCGCCGGCCTGGCGCTTCTCCTGTGGACCCAGGGCAAGGATCTTACGGCGATCTTCTTTTTCGTGGTGGCGCTGGCGGTCTCAGCCATTCCCGAGGGACTTCCCGTGGCCCTGACCGTGGCCCTTTCCATCGCCACCAAGCGGATGTCTGACCGCAATGTCATCGTGCGCAAGCTCACCGCCGTGGAAAGCCTGGGAAGCTGTACGGTAATCGCCAGCGACAAGACCGGCACGTTAACGGTCAACCAGCAGACGGTTCGCACCATCGCTTTGCCCGACGGGCAGACTTACCATCTTTCCGGAGAGGGCTATAACGGCGAAGGGGAAGTCTCGGCGGCCGGCAACAACGGAAATATCTCCGAAAACGAACGAAATCGGCTGAACCGGCTGGCCGAACTGGCTATTCTGGCCAACGAGGGATCGCTCGTTGAGGAGGACGGAGGCTGGAAACACCGCGGTGACGCCATGGATGTTGCGTTCCTGGCCATGGGATACAAACTGGGCCTTCATCCGGAAAAGGTAAAACAGCCAGTCCGGATCATCCGGGAAATCCCGTACGAATCCGAGCTCAAATATTCGGCGGTCTTCTTTGAAAAAGACGGAACCGGACATGTGGCCGCCAAGGGAGCCGTAGAAACCATTCTGGATTTTTGCAACTGCACGGTTCGGAACGGAGAACCGGCCGACCTCGACCGGGAAGGCATCGAGGCACAGGTAGAGACTTTGGCAAAAAAGGGTCTGCGCGTGCTGGCTGTGGCCGGTGGTGAATTCGGGTCCATCCGGCATGACACCCCTCCGGAAGAAGCACTTTCCGGGTTGGTTTTGCACGGTTTGGTGGGATTCATCGATCCCTTGCGACCCGAAGCTCTCGAATCGGTGCAGATATGCAAGACCGCCGGCATCCATGTCCTCATGATCACCGGAGATCACCCTGCGACCGCCGGGGCCATCGCCGGGGAACTGGGTCTGTCCGAACGCGATGAGTCGGTGGTCACCGGCATGCAGTTGAGCGAGGCCGGGACCCCGGACAGCCCGGCCTTTGAAAAACTGGTGGCATCCACCCATGTATTTGCCAGGGTTTCCCCAATCCAAAAGCTGGAAATCGTCGATGTGCTGATCCGCCGGGGGGAATTTGTGGCGGTTACCGGCGACGGGGTCAACGACGCCCCGGCCCTGCGGCGGGCCAATATTGGTGTGGCCATGGGCTCGGGGACCGATGTGGCCAAGGAAGTTGGCTCGATGATCGTTACCGACGACAACTTCGCCTCCATCGTGGCTGGTGTCGAAGAGGGGCGGTTTGCCTATGACAACGTGCGCAAGGTGATCTACCTGCTTATCTCCACCGGCGCTGCCGAAGTCTTGATGTTTACCGCGGCGATCCTGGCGGGCCTGCCCATTCCCCTTTTGGCCGTTCAACTGCTGTGGCTCAACCTGGTGACCAACGGCATCCAGGATGTGGCCCTGGCCTTTGAAGGCGGCGAGCCGGGCGCCATGAAGCGCAAGCCCCGAAGACCCGAGGAGACAATTTTCGATTCGCGGATGATCAGTCAGACCCTTGTCTCGGGATTGACCATCGGTGCCCTGGCCTTTGGATTCTGGTACTGGATGGTGTCCTTTCAGGCAATGGAAGAAGGCCCAGCCCGCAACATGGTTTTGCTTTTAATGGTCTTGCTGCAGAACGTGCATGTGTTCAACTGCCGCTCTGAAACAGAATCCTCCTTCCGGATCCCTCTGCGGAGGAATGTCATTCTCATTTTCGGCGTAATCGCGGCGCAAGGTATCCATGTAATGAGTATGCACCTGCCGTTCATGCAAACCATCTTGGCCACCGGGCCGGTCAGGTTTACACAGTGGCTCACGATTCTGGCCTTGGCATTGGTGATCTTGGTGGTCATGGAGGTGTTCAAATGGGTTAAAAGGCAATCGGATGATGCAGTTATTTGACGAGTGGAGGTTGAAGCCGAGACGGTAAGGATCGCGCCGCGCTCATCGAGCGATTTGACATCCAGGAGAAGAAAGGGGATGAAGCCGGCATAGATAATCATCGGCGATTAGGAAGTGGCCCGTTCAGCATACGGCAAAACCAAATAAAGAGGGGAGCGGCGGACGTTCGCTTCCTCAATGATATTGAATAACTGAAGACACCATTGACAGTATATGTCCCTGTCGAGATGGCGCGTAACTATAAAAACTTCATGCTGTTCATGTTTGAATTCGAGCATCTGGTTATAGAGATAAGATTAAAGCGTTATGTATTGATCGGGGTCTTTTCTCTGGTACCGGTCGGACTGGGGACATTAATCTAAATGTTTGCGCACTCATTGCTCACGTAGCGGCCGTAAACTGGTTGTCAAAAGGCGGGCACCTGGTATTTCTTATGCCGCGTGAACTTGTTAATCAAGCTTCATACGAAGGATGGCGCCGTGCTGTTGGTGGTGCTGCGTGTTCTCTCATAGAACCGCATGATTGGTCTGATGCAGGACACCTGATCGACCCTGTGAAGGAAGACTTCATGACGTTTGTTTTTCAAGGAGCAAAACATGACCAGAGGAAGGTCCGGTTTCGAAGGCTGCTACATGAAGAGATTTGACCGAAGCTGTCGTCTCTTTTCCCAACTCCGCCGGAGAGCGGTTAAAGTATTTTGCCAGGTTCTCCGCGCAGCGGTTTAGTTCTTCAGAGGGTAACCAACATCAATCACACTATTTTCCATTTGACATTCCCGTGGATATGCGGCACTATCCTCGCGGGTTAAGACATCTTCAATAACCATTTCGCATTTCTTTACTAAAAGTCATCGTTTCTCACAATACGAGGGTACACGGTGAAGGATTTATCCAAGACAAATGCAGAACTGACCCAAGAGATATCCGTCTTAAAGCAGAAAATCCAGGAATTGGAACAATTGGTATTAGATCATAAGAAGGTGGAAGAGACCCTGCGGGAGAGCGAACAGAGACAAGGATTCTTCATGTTCAGTGAGCAGCGGTCTATGATGAAATTGTAAAAAGCTTTCATCTGGGCATACCGGAGCCTTCTGGTGGTTTTGGCGAGATCATGAGTTTGCGATTCCAAAAAGGTGTAAATATCATCAGGACCAGTGGAATCAAAATCTCTTTCAGCGTAAACCCTTTCAAACCTGCTCAACAGATAATCGTAGCTGTCGATCTTGGGTACTGTATACAAGCAGGAGCGCCATATATGAAGATCCTAAGGGTGAGGATGGACGATGAGAGCATAACCTCAGAAAATATTGCAGAGGGGTGGCAATACCTTGGCGGCAGCGCCTTAATCGCCAAGATCATGAACAGCGAAGTACCGCCGATTGCCGATCCGCTTGGCCCTAAAAATCACTTTATCGTGGCGTGCGGCCCCCTGGCGGGCACGAGAGCCCCGCAAATGGGACGGATCTCTCTGGGCGCCAAGAGTCCTCTCACGCTAGGCATCAAAGAGGCCAATGCGGGAGGCCCGGCAGGTCAAATCCTCGACAGGCTCGGAATTCGCGCCATTGTTGTTCAGGGGACGCCTCAGGATAACCGGCTATTCAACCTTCTCATATCCAGGGACCAGGCAAAACTCATTCCCGCCGATGAATTTCGCGGCATGAAGAACTATGAATTGGTTGCAGTCCTGCAAAAGAAATATGGGGATAAGATCGCCGTCATTTCCACCGGTATTGCCGGAGAAAGGAAGTACAAGGCTGCCTCGGTTTCCTTGACCGACAAGTTCGGCGATCCGTCCCGAAACGCTGCCCGAGGCGGCTTGGGGGCCGTCATGGGGTCGAAGGGGTTAAAAGCGATTATCCTCGATCCGGCAGGGGCAGCCCAAATCAATATTGCCGATCCGGATGCATTCCGGGCCGTTATTCGATCATGGGCCGATGTCCTCAAACATGATATCGGTTGCAGTCTTTTCTCACGATTCGGCACCCCCTTTGCGATTAACAACTCTGCCGGTCATGGCACACTGCCGGCTAAAAATTACCGTTCGGGCCGCCCGGAGAACTTCATCGCCGTCAGCGGCAACAGCATTCAGAAAATCCTCTTTGAGCGGGGCGGTAAGATGCATGGCTGTATGCCCGGTTGCCTTGTCCAATGCTCCATTATCTATCCCGATAAAGACGGCACCCGGATCTGCGGAGCCTATGAATATGAATTGATTGCTCTTCTGGGCACAAATCTTGGCATTACGGATAACGATGCCATCGCCAGACTCAAATTCATGTGCGACGATTTGGGAATTGATGGCGTGGAGGCAGGCAGCTCTCTGGGGTTGGCAGCAGAGGCGGGAAAAATGTCATGGGGAGACTCGGAAGCGGCGGCGCGCCTTTTAGTGGACATCGAAAAGGAAACACCCCTGGGTGTTGCGTTAGGAAACGGCGCGGTCGCTACGGCCCGATATCTCAACATCAATCGTGTACCGGCCTATAAAGGACAGGCCATTCCCGCCCATGATCCCCGATCTGTCAAGGGAACGGGCATGACGTATTTCACGAGCCCCATGGGAGCTGATCATACGGCCGGGTTGACCTACCGCATGCCCAAGGACAAGAATAAGCAGGCGGAAAATTCGCTCAGATCCCAGATTCAGGCCGCCACATGCGATGCTTTCGGCTATTGCCTGAATTCCGTTCCCGGCAGCCGATCCGTTTATCCTTTTTTTGCCGATCTCATGAATGCCAGATACGGTCTCCACCTTACACCGGATGATATCATTGAGGTCGGCAAGCAGACCCTTCGGGATCAGCTCTCCTTCAATGAAAAAGCGGAGTTCAGTAAAGCAGATTTGAAAATGCCGGCCTTTCTTCGGGAGGAGGCGATCAAGCCGACGGACTCCGTCTTCGATGTGGACGACGCGGAGGTACAAAATCTCTGGGATGGTTTGAATGCATTCAAAGAGACGGAAAAGGTATGGGAGGTCCGCATCCCTCCTCTGCCGGATGTGCTACTGGGTGCAGGGGTGGCCCGGAATATGGGCCAACGGGTACGGCGACTCAATGTGACCAAGGCCTTCCTCGTCACCGACCTGTTTCTATCCAAAAGCGGGAAGGTTGAGGAGATTCAAAAGATTCTGGAGGAAAGCGGTATCGAGACGGTCGTCTTTCCCGAGGTGGAACCGGATCCGCCCATTGAACTGATTGAACGCGCGGGAAAACTCTACAACGAAAGCGGGTGTAACGGCATCTTGAGGCTTGGTGGCGGGAGTTCCCTGGATACCGCCAAAACCCTGGGGCTACGGGTGACCCACGGCGGCGACCTCCGGGAATATGAGAGCCTCGTGGGCGGCGGCAGCAAGATCAAACCGATTTTACCTCCGGTCATCTGTATCCCCACCACATCGGGAACAGGTAGCGAGGCTAATCCCTGTGCGGTGCTTACCGACAAAGAGCGGGGTCTAAAGTTCATTCTTATGAGCAATCATTTAATCCCCAAACTGGCTGTCGTCGATCCTCTGATATGCAAATCCATGCCCCCCGGTTTGACCGTCGAATCCGGCATCGATGCCCTAGCCCATTGTATCGAAGGTTACGTCTCCTTGGCCACCCCATATCATCCATATTTCGAGTCCATGGCGCTATACGGCGTGACGATGGCTCGTCGGACGTTACTATGAGCCGAAACCGAGGAGGTTGACAATCCCCAGTTTCTCCCGACAGGCAGGGCACAGGTCACGACCATTTTGAGCAGCAGAATTATTGCCGCCCACGGTTTCTACAAAAATCCCCCCAAGGACCTCGACAGGGCTGGCTATGGTGACCTCTTCGTCTTCAAATTCCTGAAAACAGTTTTGGCAGATTTTCTTTGCGCATCTAATAGGACATCGTCTTATTGGACATACGGCGATTTAAGATGTCCAATAACGTCCTGAGAGTGTCCAACAAATCATGTTACCGGAAAATAACACCTCATTTTTAAATAACCTTCAGACCGCAAACGGCCCTCGGCAACAAGCCGGGAAGCAATTCGAGTTGCCTGCCTCACGGATACCTTCAATATCTTGCGGATGTCTTCATTTTTTATAAAACCGTTTTCCCGCAGATGCGGGCGGATGGTCTCGTAGGCCTTCTCGATGAGCAGTACAAGCGGACCCTCGATCCGTTCCCGCTTGATGATGTTCAGCGCTGCAGCCCACAAGGCGCTCTGTTCCTTCGTACTTGACGAAATCGATGCCGCAGCGCGGATGCCAGCGCCCCGGGTCCTTGCCGAAAAGCAGAAGCGCTGCCATAGTCAGGACGGTCTTGCCATTGCGTCCTTCCGCAAGACGGTAATGCGCCAGAATCTCCTCCGACAAAGCCCTCATCCCCTGCCGTTCGCCAAGTCTGTCGATAAGTGCAAGATCGAGGTCGGCGAGCGTCTCCTCAAAGACAAAGCGCGTTTCGGTAACACGGCGTCGCTACCTTCCTTCATGGCTTCAATGTCAGCGGCGGGGGAGGGAATGTTCTTGTCGTCGATGCGCAGGAGATACCGGCAGTCGGTAAGCTGGTGCGCTTCCATACTCCAGCCCACCTCGAAAAGGAGAACCTGCTTTCCGTCGAGGTTGTTCTCCCGAATCCGGGCCTTTACCGCCGGTTTGATATGGGTTTTGGGGGCCGAGTGCAGGATTTTCAGACGATCTTCCGGATAGTCCGCGCCGGAAACGGCGCTGTCATCCTCGATGCCGAGTACCAGCACACTGCCATCTGCGTTCGCCATTGCCGCCAATGTCTCGGCCACATCCCACGCCACATCGCGAACCGGTCGCAGTTTAACTTTCCCCTGTGATCGATCACAGCAGCTCTTCCGCTCGAAGAACTGCCCTTCCTGCTGATGAAGAATCCAGCCAAAAACGCTCATGTTTATGGCTCTCCCGCTGTTGTGAACAGTTCCTCATATGACTTTTCATTCTTGAACTTTACGGTAAGAAATTGCACCCTTATCGAGAGATTCGACTGAATATGGGAATGTATGGCAGCAAGCTATCCTATGGCAGACTATGCCGCAACGAACTCAATTTTAACCCGCATTCCGGTTGCTTCAGCGATTTTTTCCAAAGTTTTGAGCGTGAAGCCCTCATATTCGCCGCTCTCTATCCTGGAAATCGCCTGCTGGCTGGTTCCCATAAGCTTTGCCAATTCCTGTTGCGATAAACCCTTCAGATCACGCAGTTCCGCAATTTTCATTGCCAGCTTTAGAGCTTGCCTCTCTTCTTGGTAATGTTTTTTGAACTCGGGATCTTCCATGTCTTCCCGCAATCTACTTTGGAATGTCCGAACTTTGCCTTTTTTCATGTTTCACCTCCCGTAGGAAACCTTCGCATCCAGTCTTCCATGCGTTTTTCAGCCAAGTCAATGTCCTGCTTTTTCAATTGCTGCGTTTTCTTGGAGAATCCATGCACCAACACAATATGATCAAGCATCTGAAAGAAGTAGAGGATGCGAAACTGGTTGGAGTTGTATTGTATTCTCAATTCCCTTATTTTACCCCTGACGATATCAGCGTAGGGCCGTTTGAGATTCGGCCCTTGCTCTTCCAAGAGCGATAGATATGCAGCCACCTTCGCCCGTGACTTCTTGTCTATCCCATCAAGAAAATCATCAAGCGGCGAATCTCCCCGTTCAGCCGTGTAGAAGATCAGATTGTACAAGCACACCCCCACATTACAGCTGTCATATACATCATGTTTGATGTATTGTCAAGGAAATATTTCCTTAGCGTCTGTCATCGTTCTGTTCCGGAATTCCACCTTCGAAGCGACCGCATGGGGCAAATCGGACAGGCCGACAAGGCGGTTGTCTGTAAGATGCCGCAAGTCATAAAGATTCCTCGGCTCGTTCCGTGCCGTATCAAAAAGGGCGACAATATCCATCAATATCCGCAACGAAATGAGTATCGTGGATATCGTCACAGGAACCGGCGTCTGGATGACGCCATCCCCTGCATCATGGAAACTCAGGGAAACAAAAAGGCTTTCCGTAAAAACTGGGCCAGACTGATTCAAAAGATATACGAGGTAGATCCCATTGTCTGCACGAAATGTCAGGGGACGATGCGGATCATCAGCTTATGTGAAGCGATTAATTATGTGAAGCAGCCATCCCCTGATACCGCTACCTCTGCCGTGGCTGTGGTGGCGCTTCACATAATTCCAAAGCCTTATGAAAGATCATCTAACCACTTGAGGATTCCTGGTTTTAGCCATTTTGGCTGGCCCTTCTTAGGTGTTTTCGCCTTCGGTGGTTGACAGCCTTCCAGCACTTTTCGCTTCATTTTCATGTCGATCTCCACGTAGCCATGAGTTGTGTTCAAATCGGCGTGTCCCATCCAGTCTTTGATCACGCTGATATCATTACCTGCCTGGAGTAAGTGCATTGCTGTCGTGTGACGGACCGTATGCGGGCTGATTTTCTTGGTTTTGATGGAGGCACACGTTTCGCCTGCCTTGTCGGCATATTGACGGATTATGTAGCGCAGGCCGAAACGGGTGATCGGCTTTCCGTTGGTGTTGAGAAACAGCGATGGACACTCCGTCGCGGAAGACTCACGCCGTTCGATGTAGTTTTGGAGAGCCTGAACGGTTTCCGGCCAGAGCGGGCAGGCGCGTTCCTTACGTCCCTTACCCAGAAGCCTTACCTGGTATGGTTTTTCGAATCGCACCTTGTCAATTCTTAAGTCAACGATCTCTTGTGCTCGGGCGCCAGTGTTGTACAGCAAGAGCAACAGTCCATAGTCTCTCAGGGCGTTTCGGGAAGATGGAACGACACTGTTGAGAACAGCACGGATTTCATTGTCTTCGAGGTATTCAATGGTCTTGTGCGAAGTTCTCTTGAAAGATACCGTACAGATCTGTTGGCAACGTCCCATGGCCTCAGGTTGCTGCCCGGCGATGTACCGGAACAGGGCATGGAGGGCGGCAAGCCGAGCGTTGCGGGTCCGTGTTGCGTTGTTCCGGGACGTTTCCAGATCATCCAGAAAGGCCACAACCAGCTTGTCCTGGAAATCTTCTATTGTCAGCTTGTCCACCGGCTTTGCAAGCAGAACGGCAGCGAAGTTCAGGAAAAGTTTGATGCAGTCTCTGTAAGCGCCAATGGTGTTGGGGCTTAGACCTCTCTGGGCCAACAGGAAGTTCAGAAAAAAGGCTTGTACAAAGGGTGCGATGAGATTATTGGTGTTCATATCATTTTCCTTTCTTCAACACGTTTTGAACGAAATTGTTGTGGAAGCGTTGATTGGCCATTTCTAGAAGCTCGGCTGTTGCTCGCAGGTACACCTGAGTGTACGTAATGCAGACATGGCCGAGATAGGTTGCCAACGCCGGCAGCAGAGCGTTAACGTCCTCGCCCCGGCGATACGCGGCTGCAAGGCGATTGCAAGCATAGCTGTGGCGAAGATCGTGGATGCAGGGGCCTTGTTCCCCTTTGCCTCCGCGCAGCCGGCAACGGTTCAGGGCTTGGCGGTAAGCCGTGTACACGATTTGGCGAAAGAAACGTCGACCCTGTAGGTTGACGAAGAGGGGATGCTGTGGCG
Organism: Syntrophobacterales bacterium; assembly: GCA_019429105.1. Classification (NCBI taxonomy): domain Bacteria; kingdom Pseudomonadati; phylum Thermodesulfobacteriota; class Syntrophobacteria; order Syntrophobacterales; species Syntrophobacterales bacterium. Next base: position 1,815 of record JAHYJE010000046.1, on the reverse strand, counting down.
CTGCCGGAAAGATACGGGTCCGCTCTTGAATATAGCGCTGCAGTACCAAACAGGTGGAGGCAGAAATTGGTATCCAGCGTGATTTACGGAATTTGCCCTTATGTATGCAAAGCCGCTGCTGGGCGAGATCGACGTCGGCCAAGTCCAGGGCGATTGCCTCCCCAACTCGCAGGCCGGTGGTGTAAAGCAGCCCGAACAAGGTGTGGAAGGTTATGGGCCGTACCGACTCAGGAGGCGACAAGTGGTGCGTTGCGGCGAGCAGAGCTTTGATCTCATCGTCGGTAAAGATGTAGGGTGTTCGATAAAGCTTCGGCCCTGTCCGGGCTGCAGGCTCAGGGACATAACACTGCGGCTCAAACTGGCGCATGTACATGCAAAACTGGCGCACGACGGCCAGCCTGTTGGCGCGGGTATTGGGATTGAGACGGGTCAAAGATGTTAAGTATTGATCGATGATCTCTCTGGTAGGGCAGGAACCGCCGAAGCCCTGCTGGCACAAGAAACGGTCGAAATAGGAGAGTACTTTAGCTCGACCACAGTAGTCGGCTCCACCGGAACGTCGAAACGCGACGAAATCCATGAAACGATCAGCCAAGAGGCTGGCAAAGACAGGTCCATTCATGATAACACCTCCGGCCAGTCCAGAGGCAGTTGTTTGAGTTTTTCAAAATCGATCTTGGTATAGATGAAGGCGGAGTTTATGTCGCGGTGTCCCAGCATGTCGGCGATGGTCTTCAGTGATTGGCCACCGTTGAGCATACGCGTGGCAAAGCCGTGGCGGAAGCCATGAGGACCCAGGACAGGACCCGTGATCCCAAGGCAGCGCATGCGCGCTGCGATCATGATGTAAAGGTTGTCGGCCTTCATAGGGTGAACGGGAGCGCAGTCTGTCAGAAAGACCTCGCGATAGACAGTCTGAGGACGGCCATAACGCAGGTAGTCCAGGAGAGATTCCCCTACTGCGTTAGTCAGTGGATCGATGATCTCCTTTCCACCTTTGCACGACCGAAATCGGATGCGGCTCTGACGCCATTGAATATCCTCAAGGCGGAGCGAACGGATCTGGGCTCCGCGCACTCCGTATGTGTGGAGCAGCAGAACAATGGCGTAGTCGCGCCGGCCTGCGGACGTCGAGCGGTCGATACTCTCGAGGAGCTTTCGAGCACTTTGTTCGCAGATGTGGCGCGGGACATTTGCCAGCCGGTATCTGAATACTTTCGGAACTGCCTCGGCCAGATGTCCCGCGACATATCCTTGCCTTGCACAGAAAGCGAAGAAGCTTCTCAGCGTCGCGTGAATCTGCCCTCGTGTTGTGTCCGCTTTGCCTTGGGCATGCTTGGCAAAGAAGGCGTGGACCTGTTGAGGCGACACCTCTGACAAGCTCTTGAGTATGTCTTTTCCATCCAGTGATTGGAGGAACGGGGTGAGATAGTGGCGGTAGATTTTTATCGTACTGTCGACCAAGCCACGGTGGTGTCTCAAGTCCGCCGTATACGCATTGAGAACACCCTCGTAGGGAGGGGTTTGAGCAGTGGACCTCAGAATGCCTCGGATTGATAGGTACTTCATCAAGCATCGGATGGCGGCAGACGGATGCCCCGAAAAGATACGTCCATGCTTGGATGAAAGCCGACTAATGACTCTATCGGCGTGAAGCTCCTGGCCCTCCGAGCAATCCTTGATCCCAAGATAGCGTAAATACCAATTAAACTGTGAGACCTTCGCAATATGGCTGCGCATGACCGAGCGCGAGTAGCCCTGCTCGTGCAGCCATTTACAAAAGCCGTCAGCCTCTACGCCCAAAGGTAGCATGCG
>JAHYJE010000045.1 GCA_019429105.1 Syntrophobacterales bacterium | reverse complement strand
AAATTATCTTTTTCAGAAGTTCATGCGCGCGGTTATCGGCACCAATAATGTCGATCACTGCGCCCGTCTGTGCCACTCCGTGACGATAGCCGGCATGGTCGCCGCCTTCGGCAGCGGCGCCATGACGAATTCCATCGAGGAAATCGAACTGGCCGACCTGCTCTTGGTCACGGGGAGCAACACGACGGAAACCCATCCCGTGATCTCGTCGCGCATCAAACGGGCCGTTCGCCAACATGGCGCCAAACTGATCGTCATTGACCCGCGGGAAGTTGACCTGGTTCATTATGCGACTCTTTGGCTTCGTCAGAAACCGGGAACGGACGTTGCCGTCCTGAACGGCATAATGAACATCATCATCGCCGAGGGACTTTACGCCCGGGAATATATTAAGGAGCGTACAAAAGGGTTTGAAACAATGGCGCAAACCGTCGCTGACTACACGCCCGAGCGAGTCGAGATGATTTCCGGAGTGCCGGCACGAGACCTGCGGGCAGCCGCGCGCCTCTATGCCGAGGCAAACCGCGCCGCCATTCTCTTTGCGATGGGCATCACGCAGCACACCACCGGAACGGACAACGTCAAATCATGCGCAAATCTGGCGATGCTGTGCGGCAATATCGGCGTCGAGGGGGGCGGGGTCGATCCCCTCCGGGGGCAAAACAACGTTCAGGGCGCCTGCGACATGGGGGCGCTGCCGAATGTTTTCCCCAGCTACCAGCCCGTGGAGAGCCTCGATGCGCGGAGTACTCTGGAGAAGGCCTGGGACGTCTCTCTGTCGCCCAAACCCGGGAAAACGGTTATGGAAATGATGGAAGCTGCCGCTTCCGGGAAAATCAGGGCACTGTATGTCATGGGTGAAAATCCCATGCTCTCTGATCCGGATTTGACCCATGTGGAAAAGGCTCTGAAAAATCTCGAGCTGCTTATCGTTCAGGATATCTTTCTGACGGAAACGGCGCAGCTTGCCGATGTGGTCCTTCCCACCGCCTGCTTTGCCGAAAAAGATGGAACCTTCACCAATACGGAAAGAAGGGTTCAACGCATCCGCAAGGCCGTGCAGCCTCCGGGGCAGGCCAAGGCGGACGGGGAGATCATTGCGGCCATCGCAACAAAGATGGGCTATCCGATGCCTTACCAATCGTCTGGCGCCATCATGGGGGAGATCAACTCAGTCGCCCCGATTTATGGCGGAATTACCTACGCCCGCATTGAAGAAGAGGGCCTGCAATGGCCCTGTCCCAGCGAGGATCACCCCGGCACCCGTTTCCTCCACAAGGACGGATTCAGCCGGGGGCTTGGTCTCTTTCATGCCGTAGAATACATTCCCCCGGCGGAATTGCCGGATCAGGACTATCCCCTTATCCTTTCCACCGGTCGTGTCCTCTATCAGTACCATACCGGCACCATGACGCGGCGCTCCGCGGGAAGTGAAGAACTCTGCCCCGAGTCCCTCGTGGAGATCAACCCCACCGATGCGGATGGCATGGGGATAGCGAACGGACAGATGGTAACGGTAACCTCCCGCCGGGGCAGGGTGCGGGTCAAGGCCAAACTCACCAACCGCTCCGCTCAGGGGACGATCTTTATGAACTTTCATTTTCACGAAACTGCTGTTAATATGCTGACCAACCCGGCGCTTGATCCGATCGGAAAGATCCCGGAATTCAAGGTCTGCGCCGTCCGGGTTGAGGCGGCTTGATCATATTGCAAAAAGGAGAGAACAATGGATAAAATGCAGGAAAAAGGCAAAAGGGTTTTAATTCTGGACGACGAGGCGGTGATCCTGAAAACGTGCAAGGATATCCTCTCTGGCACGGGCTTGGACGTGATTACGACAACCTCCGTACAGGAATGTTTCGATATAGCCGGCCGGGGCGACGTCGATTTGTTTGTCACCGATATCATGATGCCGGAACTCAACGGCGTTGAGGTTATCCGCCGGCTGCGCAAAGACAATCCGACGCTCACCGTAATTGTGATCACCGGTTATCCATCGATGGGCACGGCGCGCGACGTAATGAAGCTTGGCGCTTACGATTACATCCCCAAACCCTTTACCCCCAAGGAGTTCAGCAATACGGTTTTTGACGCTCTTGGCAAACTTAACCCTAAAAAGGCCATCCGGGAAACGCTCGTGCTCCAGATCCTTGAACGAACAGTGGACGACCCGGATTTTTTCGACCGTCTATATATGGAAGGTTCCGACGCCCTGAAAGACTACAACATCAGCAACGAGGCGAAAAGCGCGATTGCCCGCGGTGATTTGCGCTGGATTGAAGAGAATGTCAGCAAACTTAATGAGAAACAGATGATGTCCATCGCCAGAATCCTTGAAAGAGAGATCTGGTAATCTTTCCCCGGGAACAGCAAATTTTTTTGTTGTTACTTTTCTTTTTTTGGTCTATAAACGCCCCGCTTTTTACGAAGCATATTTTTTCATTAGTGAGGACAAGCTGTGGCTAAAGTGATCATCGGCTCCTGGCAGGATAAACTCACCGACAATAGGAATATTTCTCAAGCTGATATAGAGGACTCATATTCAGATGTCGATAAGCTGCTGAAAGAAAACCGTCTCAGGGCGTTTATCGGCTGGGACGGCTTTTTTATTTTTGACCGCGAAGCACCCGTAGTTGACATGCTGCGGGCTTATGTCCAGAAGGTTCAGGACGAAAGCTGCGGCTATTGCACCCCGTGTCGTGTCGGCACGCAGGTTGTAGCCGACAGGCTCGGCGCCATCGCCAATGGCTTCGGTTCTCAGAACGACCTTGACGAAATCCGGAAAATGGCAATGGTCATCCGCGATACATCGATGTGCGAACTTGGGCATACATCGATGAACGCCCTGCTCAAGGCCATGGAGGTCATGCCTGAAGTTTTCGAACAGGCGATCCGCGAACGGCGTCCCTTGGCTCGCGGGGTGTATCATGCCATGGCCACCGCCCCCTGCATCGAGACATGCCCGGCCCATCTTGACGTGCCTCGCTATGTGGATGCGATCCGGAGCGGGAACTACTTCGAGAGCTTAAGCATCATCGTCCGTAAAAATCCGCTTGCCGGAATCTGCGGTCGGGTCTGCGTCAAACCATGCGAGTCCGTCTGCCGTCGCGCGGAATTGGATTCTGCCGTCTCGATAAAATCCCTCAAACGCTTTGCCAGCGATCAGGTCTATTCCAATGCGGTAACCAAAATTACCCAGGTCGTCCCCCTTCCCCTGACCTCCGATAAAAAGGTGGCTATCATCGGCGCCGGACCGGCGGGTTTGACCGCAGCGTTTTTTCTGAGGAGAAATGGCTACAGCGTCCGGGTGTTCGAAGCCCTGAATGAACCAGGCGGAATGAGCGCAGTCGGCATCCCTGACTATCGGCTTCCCCGCGACGTCATCAATACGGAGGTGAAGCGGATTGCCGGCGAGGGTGTGGAATTCAGCTATGGCGTTCGAATCGGCAGGGATATCACCCTCAAAGAGCTTCGCTCCGAATACGACGCGGTGCTGATCGCCATCGGCGCCCATGGGAGCAAGGATGTCGGCATGGCGGGTGAGGATTTAAAGCCGGTCGGGCTGGTTTCCGGCGTCGAATTCCTCCGGGATATGAATACACTGCATCCCCAGGGCAAGTTCATCCCCCCTGAGGGAAGGCATGTGGTGGTGGTCGGCGGCGGCAATGTGGCGATGGACTGCGCCCGCAGCGCGGTGCGGCTCGGATATCCCCGGGTCAGCGTCGTTTATCGGCGCACCGAAAAGGAGATGCCGGCGGACCACGAGGAGATCAGGGATGCGAAACTGGAAGGGGTGGAGTTTCATTTTCTCACCCATCCTCTTCGGTTGGAAATCAGTGAAGGGAAAGTAACCGGGATGAATTGCGTCAAAATGGCCCTGGGCGAGCCGGATGCCTCCGGGCGAAGACGACCGGTAGAGGTTGCCGGCTCTGAATTTCTGCTTGCCTGCGATGTGGTAATTCCGGCAATCGGTCAGGCAACGGACTTTTCCTTTTCCAGCGTTGAGTTCCCTGTTAAAGCAACGAAATGGGGTACAGTCGAGATCGATAACGATACACTGATGAGCTCCCAGGACGGGATATTCTCCTCGGGCGACTGCGTGACGGGGCCTAAAGCGCTGATCGACGCCATGGGCAATGGCATCCATGCTGCGCAAGTTATCGCTCTCTATCTCCGCGGAGAAAAGATGCGACTGCCGGAAAGCGAGCTGTTATACCGGATGATCAAGGCGATGGACCTGCCTGTATCGCCGGTGGATCGGGTCGGTGATGAAATCCGCTGCGATCTCGATCAGAGAACGGTTGCAGATCGTATCGGCGACTTTAATGAAATTGAACAGGGCTACAATCCCGAAGAGGCGATTCATGAGGCGCAGAGGTGTCTCCGCTGCTACCGGGTGGCCATGTTCGTGACGGAAGAGTGAAAATGACGACAATATCTGCCATAGACAAAAAAAACATCACGATTAGCATCGACGGCTTGCCTGTCTCCGTTCCGGAAGGCTCGACAATTCTTGACGCCGCGAAAAAAGCCGGCGCGCGGATACCTACCCTGTGCCACCATCCGGCGCTTGAACCGATAGGCTCCTGCCGGGTGTGCGTCGTTCAAATTGAGGGTTTTGACCGGCTCGCTACGGCCTGCAACACGCCGGTCATCGAGGGAATGGCGGTCCGGACGCGTTCGGAAAGGCTTTTCAATCTCCGCCGCGAGGTGATCAAGATGATCCTCGCCAACCACCCCCTTAACTGTCCATCCTGCCCCCTGAGCGGCAACTGCGAGCTGCGGGGTCTGGCTTACGAGTACGATCTCTCCGAGTTCGATATCGGCGAGTATCGCATCCAAACGGAAAGCAATCCCTGGAAGCCGTTTTCAACGCCCATCCTGGACTACCATCCGAGCCGCTGCATTCTCTGCGGAAGATGCGTGAAGGCCTGCGCCGAGATTCGCGGATTAGGCGCCATCACCATGACCGTCGCTGGCGCGCGCTCGGTCATCAGACCGGTTATGCTGGATACCAGTTTGCAGTCACGCTGCATTTCCTGTGGCGAATGCATGAGCGTCTGTCCGGTAAATGCGATTGAAGAGCGCCTGGCCGATAAAAAGGGAAAGCCCTGGGAAACAAAAAAAACGCAGACGACCTGCGCCTACTGTGGCGTCGGTTGCCAGCTCGATCTGAATGTGGTGAATAACCGCGTGGTCGGCGTCACTACCAGAGACGGCGTCGGTGTCAATCGCGGCCGGCTCTGCTCCAAGGGAAGGTTCGGATACAACTTCATCCATAGTCCGGAACGACTGAGCCGGCCGCTGATGCGCAACGAAGCCGGCGAGCTTGTAGAAACCACCTGGACCAAGGCGCTGACCAAGGTTGCCCGCGAGTTCCTGCGCATCCGCGACACCCATGGCCCGCAGTCGCTTGCAGTCCTCTCCAGTGCAAGATGCACGAATGAAGAGAACTATCTCGTCCAGCGGTTGGCCAGGCAGGCCTTTAAAACCAACAGTGTCGATCACTGCGCCCGTCTCTGACACGCTTCCACCGTGGCCGGTCTGGCCGCTGTATTCGGAAGCGCCGCGATGACCAACTCGATTGCGGAAATTGAAGACGCCGACCTCATCTTTGTGATCGGCACCAATACCAGCGAAAACCATCCCATCATCTCCCATTTCATCAAAAGGGCCGTTGATCGCCGCCGGGCGAAACTGATTGTCGCTGATCCGCGGAAGATCGACCTTGTCGATCAGGCGAGTTACTGGCTGCGTCATCAACCGGGGACAGATGTTGCTTTGCTCAACGGCATTATGCACTGGATCGTCAAGAATAATCTGCATAACAAAAATTTCATTGCCGATCGCTGCGAGGGATTCGCTGAACTTGCCGCCGAGCTTCAGAACTATCCGCCGGAACGGGTTGCGGAAATCACCGGCGTTCCGGCTGCTGAAATCCGCGCAGCCGCCGAATTGATTGGCAAATCAGGGCGCGTTTCTTTCCTCTACGCAATGGGAATCACCCAGCACACAACCGGGACGGACAACGTCAAATCTGTTGCCAATCTCGCCATGATCACGGGCAATCTCGGACGTTGGGGGACAGGAGTCAATCCGCTGCGCGGTCAAAATAACGTTCAGGGGGCCGGTGATTGCGGGGCACTGCCGAACCTGCTGCCCGGCTACGCACTGGTATCCGATCCCGAAGCCAGAAAAAGAAGCGCCGCCGCCTGGGGCGTTGAAGTGATTCCCGATGCGCCGGGCCTGACGGCAACCGAAATCATTCCCGCCGCCTACGAGGGTAAAATACGCGGCATGTATATTATGGGAGAAAATCCAATTCTCTCCGACCCAAACTCCAGACATGCGGAAGCGGCCCTGCGCAAACTTGATTTTCTCGTTGTTCAGGACATCTTTCTGACGGAAACCGCCAAGTTGGCGGACGTCGTCCTGCCCGGCGCCTCCTGGGCAGAGAAAGACGGCACCTTTACAAACACCGAGCGTCGGGTGCAAAAGGTGCGGGCGGCCATTGATCCGGTCGGCAACAGTTTCCCCGATTGGCGGATAACTCAGCGCATTGCCCAACTGATGGGGATTAAGATGGACTTCTCTTCGCCGGAACAGATATTTAACCAGATGCGCCGGGAAATTCCCATTTACGCCGGGATCACTTACGACCGCCTCGACCGCGAAGGCGGGCTGCAGTGGCCATGCCCGGACATTGATCATCCGGGGACCACTTTCCTGTTCGAAAAAACCTTTAATCGCGGCAAGGGATTATTAACGGCAATTAAATATCGTCCCGCGGCTGAAAAAATTGATGCTGAATTTCCGCTTTTGCTCACCACTGGCCGAATCCAATATCAGTATCATACCGGGACAATGACGCGCCGCTCTCCCAGTTTGAATATGCTGGCGCCGGAGGCTATTCTCGAGATCAACCCCGCCGATGCGAAAGCGCAGGGCGTTGCAGAGGGAGAAATGGTATCGCTTTCATCGCGTCGGGGAGAACTTCGTATCCGTGCCGGCGTCAGCGAGCGTGTCCCGGAAGGCGTTCTTTTCACTACTTTTCACTACTCCGAGGCGCCGATCAACCGGCTTACCAACGACGCCCTCGATCCGATTGCAAAAATTCCTGAATTCAAGGTATCTGCCGTACACATAGACAAGGTTGCCCTGCAACCACCGATCCGGACCGGTGAAAGTTTCTTGCCGGAACTGAAAATTGATGCGTTATTCCCTTCAACGGCGGTCTTTTCACTGCCGCCGTTTTAAGGCGGCCGGTTACACTGCAAGAGTTCTGAGATCACGTCTCGACAGGCTGTAAACACGACATGTCCAAGATATTTGCATATTTGGAAAAAATACTCGGGCCGCAGAAGTCTTATTTCCAGAGTCTGGGCTTCAAGCTCTTCGCCTTCATCAGCGGGGCCTTGATTGTCTGCGTCGCCATGGCCGCTTTTTACACAATCACCATTCAGGAACCGCAAATGATCGACGAGGCGCTCAAAGGGGCTTACAATGTCGGAATGGCGATCGAGTGTGCGGCAACAAATTACATGTCCGAAAATGAAAGCGTAAAACTCCAGCGGATGATCGAACGGATTCAGGAAAGAACGGAAGCCATAGAATCCATGAGGTTTGTTGACAGCCAGGGGATAATCAAAAAAAGCACCATCCCGCACGAGATTGGCCGCCCCTTCAACGGAACCGAAAGAAACAGCGGTTATTCCCGCACCTTGGAAGATCTCGGTCAAATAAAACGCGCCCGAATCGCTCCGGCGTTTGACGGGAGCCACCGGGTAATCAACGTGACAAGGGTGATCTACAATCAGCCGAGCTGCGCAAACCAGTGTCACGAGATTCACCCTGAGTCGCAAAAGATTGTCGGCATCTTCGACATGGCCATTTCCCTCGACAGCGTCAACCGGAAGATTTCCATCAACAGGTGGAGCATTGCTACCTTCTTCCTGATCATGACGCCGATAGGGTCGTTCCTTTTGTTCTGGCTGTTGCGGCCGGTCAATGCGCTGATCGAGAAACTGAAGGCAGTGTCGCGGGGCGACTTCAAAACAGTAGGCCCTCTTCCGAGCCATGGCGGCGAGGTAGGGCGGCTGGCCCAGTCGTTTAATCGAATGATCATGAAGATTCGCGCGGATATCGAATATGCGAACCTCCTCGTTGAAAACGCCGAGATGTTCGACCACAAGGATGAATGTGAGCCCGAGGTGGCGATTACCCAGACCATGCGTCAGAAAGAGGATGAATTGGAGTCTGTTTTTCCGGAGATTTACGATCGCATCAGCGACGTCACCAACCAGAAAATTATCCGTTCGCTGAAGCTTGCGTCACTCGGCAGACTTTCCGCAAGCATTGCCCATGAAATCAACAACCCACTGACCGCCGTACTGAGTTACAGCTCGCTGCTTTTGGATAAAAGCGAAGATCCGAAGCAAAAGGCATGGCTCGAAACCATTGTGGAAGAAACCAAAAGGTGTCGCAACATCGTTGCCGCACTTCTGGAGTTTGCCAGGCAGACAGCCCCGGAAAAGACTCCGACCAACATCAACGATGTAGCGGAACGGGCGATCGGTCTTTTGCAGAACCAGGAATCCTTTCACAACATCAAAATCATCAAAAATCTCCAAGCGACTCTGCCAAATGTGCTGGTGGATCGGGGGCAGATGTATCAGGTGTTCATGAATCTGATGATCAACGCCGCAGATGCAATGGAAAACAGGGGAGTTTTGACCATCGAATCGCGTCTGCGGGTGGTGAAATCCACGGTAGCCGATGACCGCCTGTTGGTCGAGGTGTCCGTAACCGATACCGGCTGCGGCATAGCTCAGAAAAATATCGAACGCATGTTTGATCCCTTTTTCACGACCAAGGGTCCGACGGTCGGCACAGGACTCGGTCTTTCGATCTGTCAAAGCATTGTCAAGCGTCATAATGGAAGCATCTCGGTGCAAAGCAAGCCCGGGGAAGGAGCAACTTTCACCGTTTCATTGCCAGTTGAGGAAAGAACAGATGAAAACAATAAGATTGCTGATAATCGACGATGAAATCGTCGTCCAGAGAAGCTGCTATGATATTTTTGCGGAAAAGAAGTCAAAACACGACATTAAATATGATGTCCATACCGTTTCTTCTGCCGATGAGGCGCTGCGCATTCTGGAAAAGGAATGCTTTGATATTGTCCTTACCGATCTGAAGATGCCGGGATTATCCGGGATTGAGCTTATACCCATAATCAAGGCCGGCAATCCGGAAACGGTGATTGTTGTCATGACCGGTTTTTCCACCGTCTCAACCGCCGTCGAGGCCATGAAACTCGGGGCAACCGACTTTATTCCCAAACCCTTTACCCCTGACGAGATCATGGACGCGGTAGAAAACGCATTGGCAAGGACAAAGGGATGGGCCTGATTCTCGTAAGCGGGAATGCCTCTCATAGCGTGGAGGATCTTACCTATGAATCGAATGATCTTGGTGATTGATGATGAAAAATCGATTCGCGACCTTTTCGAGTCCGCCTTAAGCGAGATGGGCTGCGAGGTTTATCTTGCGGAAAATGACGGAGAAGCGCTTGATATCCTCAGTAAAAAAAAGAAAATCGGACTTATTTTTATTGATCTCCGGCTTTTCGGCACAAACGGCATCGAGCTGTGCCGTCAGATTCGCAAGACCAACTCCCTGGCCATCATCAATGCCATTACCGGCTGGTCCGGCCTTTTTGAAATAGAAGAGTGCCGGGAAGCCGGCTTCGATGATTATTTCAGGAAACCGATAGCGCTTGCGACGCTCTTCAAGGCCGTGAACGACGCCTTTGAAAAACTCGACCGCTGGAAAAATCCTTTTCCCGGTGTCTGACGGGCAGGGGAAATATTTCAGCATCTTTTTTTGACCTTCACAAGGATGACGCTTGCCAACCCGCGGGGAAACATGCGGGCGTCGAGCCCGGCCGGGAGGCAGTAGAGAAAGTTGAGAATCTTGAAAAGCGGTGTAATGACTTTCTTCATCAGAAAAGCATTGCACCTGTTGTCCGCTCCCCTTTTCGCAACCGGTAAAACCTCCGACACAATAAAAATTACAAACATCATGGTTATTTTTTCCAGCGGCCCGAGCACCTTTTTGATTGCGGTTATTTCAAAGCCCGCATCCTGGAGTTTTTTATCCATCTCCGCAAGGTCATAACGACGGAAATGACGGACAAAGCGATCGTCAAGAGAGAAATAAGCCCTGCGGTGCGGAAAGGTAAGAACCAGGGTTCCCCCATCTGCCAATACCCGCTCTATCTCCTTGAGCGCGGAAAGGTCGTCCGGGATGTGTTCAAGAACTTCGGAGCACACAACCGTGGAGAATGTTCCTGTCTTAAAAGGGAGGCTTAAAGCGTCAGCCTCAACATAAATGCCGACTTTTTGAGTACTCTTGAGTGATTTCAGGGCGTAAAAGGAAAGATCCGAATAGACAACCCGCCTATTTTCTTCCAGCATCGGCGAAAGGCCGCTGCCAACCTCCAAGATTAGCGAGTTTTCATGAAATTGCACGCATTTTCGAACAGCGCGCCTTCTCAGGCGGTAGTTGTACAGACTGTTCTTCAACGATACATACAAGTCATCGCTGAAAAAATCTTCAAAACGATTGTCTTCGGGATTTGTCAACGGGTCACCGGAAAAAGTTCAGATTTTATCAACCCCATTCGGGCGAGTCGGAAAATCAGGCCGGTCCAGACGCAACCCAGGCCGTAGCGGAGGCTCCTGCGAAAATTTATGGAGGAAGCCTCTGTAAAATACTTTGTCGGACAGCTCACCTCGGCAATCATCCATCCCTGCCAGATTATCTGCGCAAGCATCTGATTATCGTAGAGAAAATCGTCGGATTTGGGGGCGTCTGCCAACCTTTCGAGCAGCTCCCGGGAAAAGGCCCGATAGCCGGTGTGATACTCGGAGAGCTTCGCGCCAACGAGGACATTTTCAACCAGTGTAAGAAACCTGTTCGCGATGTATTTCCACAGCGGCATCCCCCCCTTAAGCGCATATCCGCCCAGAATCCGCGATCCCAGAACGCAATGGTAAAGACCGTTTCCGATCAGCGCGGCCATCGCCGGGATCAGTTGCGGGGTGTATTGATAATCGGGATGCACCATGATCACAATATCCGCCCCGGCTTGAAGCGCCATCCGGTAACAGGTTTTCTGATTGCCCCCGTAACCCCTGTTTTGCTGATGGACATAAACATCCGTCAAGGGGAGACTGCGGGCGATAGCCGCTGTTTCATCATGACCGGCATCGTCCACGAGGATTATCTTGTCCACAATTTCCTGCTCCCTGACCTCGTCATAAGTCATCCGCAGCGTCCGGGCCGCGTTATAAGCCGGCATTACGACAATTATCCTTTTACCTTTATACATTTGGTTCCCAAAATCCTTGTTTTCTTTCCACTTCCGGCCGTCCCCAACCGCTTTTTACAGCCGCTTCCAGCGACAGATTTTTTTATCCATGACGTCAATGCCCATGTATAGCGAATATCCCAAAAGGCCCATCGCGATGATGCCGGCAAACATCTCCGGGTAGGCATAGCGGGACCAGGCGTCCATCAGATAGTAGCCCAGCCCTTCGCTGCTGGCAATCGATTCGGCAAAAAACAGCACGGCGATCGCCGTTCCGGAACCGATTCGCAAAGCCGTAAAGACATCCGGAATAATCGCCGGCCAGATGACATGACGATAAAGGTCTCGCCTCTTTGCCCCCAGTGAAACAACCGAAATTATCAGCGCCTGGCTGACGTTGCGCGCCGCATCCCGGGTTGTGACGAGTATCTGGAAAAAAACCACCAGCGTAATCAGGAAGATTTTCGACAAATCGCCCAACCCGAACATAACCATAACCAGCGGCAGAAAAACTATCTTGGGAATTGGATAGGTGAGATAGAGCATCGGCGAAAAAAAACGGTCGTATTTATCTTCCCTGCCCAATAAAAGGCCAAGGGGGATGCCGGCTGCAAGTGAAATAAAAATACTCGCCAGAACCCGCCAGCCGCTTATCAGAAAGTGTTTCCATAAACCGGCGGGAAGCTGCTCGGAAAATACAAGAAACGCCTTGCCCGGCGTGGGCAGGGCGGGGTTGTCGAGAATAAGGGCAAGGAGCTGCCAGCAGGCAAACAGAATAAGCACCGAGACAATTTGCAACAGCAGATTTTTAATTTGAGCGGTTTTTTTATCAGCCGAATCTTTAACTAATTTCAAATCTTCCCACCTTTTAAGAAAGCGGCGCGGCAGACTGCACAAACTCCATCGCACCCCGCAATTGAGTCGCTAAATGAAAAAAATCATCGGTTTTACGGTAATTCGGAGAGCCTGCCCGAGGGTTGTCAAAGATTCGATAAACGGTGCCCGGATGACCGGTAAGCACGATTATCCGATGCCCCAGAAAGGCCGCCTCTTCGATGCTGTGAGTGACAAGCATGACTGTCAGACCCCTGGTCTGCAAAATATTCTGTAATACCTCCTGCATCGACTCCCGGGTCAGGGCGTCCAGTGATGAAAATGGCTCGTCCATAAGCAAAAGCTCCGGCGCCGTCGCCAGGGAACGGGCAATCGCCACCCGCTGCTGCTGGCCGCCGCTAAGCTCGGCGGGATAACGTTCCGATAATCCCGCAAGTCCCATCTCCATCAATATTTTCTCGCCCTTTTCACGTATTTCGCTTTTTGACAGTCTTCTTATGACAAGCCCGAGGGTTACATTATCCCAGATCGTTTTCCAGGGCAAAAGCCCGAAATTTTGAAGAATTAACGAGGTCGTGCGCTGTCCGGGAAAAGGGCGCTTGCCGTTTATCAGAACGCCGCCCGTCGCAAAAGGCAGCAAACCAGCCAGGATATAAAGCAGGGTGGATTTACCGGAGGCGGAGGGACCGATGATGGTACAGATATCCCCCTTTTTTGCCGAAAAGGAGACATTTCGCAGAGCTTCGACCCTGCCGCCGTTGCCTGCGTAAAAAAAGGAAAGATTCTCAACCGCTACCGAAGCGCCTTCATTTTCCATAAAATACCCGCTTATTGCCTTGCCGCTTCGGCAACCAAATCTTCATACTTAATCGGTTTTTTTAAAAGATTGCGCTCCTTCATCCAGGCTAACACATCAAGAACGTCATTTCTGGAGGGCAATTGCGGGGAGGAGAACTTCAGCGGCATTTTTACCGCCGTACTTTCAAGAACCTCCAACGGGACTCTCGCCTGCTTCGCCAGAAGCTCGTTAAATCCGGAGGGATTGGCATTGATATCGGCAATGGCTCGTCCATAAACGGCGATCAGCTTTTTTACCGCCGGCAGGTTGTCCGCGAGCAGATTCTCCCTGACGATGATAACGGTTTTAGAAACATTATCGTTCATCGTATCGGCGATGACATGGGCGCCTTTGATGATCGCCAAAGTTGCCAGTGGATCGGGGAGAGTGGCGGCCTGCAACGTCCCCTGCAGCAACGACTCCAGGCGAACCGGCATCTTCGGAACCGAAATCTTTTTAATCTCGTCAGATTTTAAACCCTTATGCTGGAGAAGCCGATCGGTCGAGTATTCAATAATGGAATTGAGGGATACGGCAATTTCAACGTTTTTGAGCTGTTCCGGCGTGCGGATTTTGGAATCAGGCGCCGACAACACGGCAAATCTACTCTCGCCTGCCTTTGCGCCCATCGCAACGCTCACCGCCTTCAGCTTGATTCCCGCGTCGTGCAGGGCCGCAACGGCAAGCAAATCTCCAATCGCCGCATCAATCCGGCGGGCAGTAAAGGCGCTGTCCCGTTCCACCGCGCTGGGGAAATAGATCAGCTCGGCGGCAAGTCCTTCATCCTGGAAATATCCCCTATTTTGGGCAACCCAGAAGGGCAAATTGTCGATAATCGGGAGCATCCCCAATCTTACAACGGCTTCCCCTTTTTTATTTTTCTTCAGCACCTCCCCTTTTGCTGCACCTTGGGACGAAGGCAGAAAAATCAGCGAAAAAACGACCGGCAGGATGATGAAACATAAAAACCTTTTTACCATTTTTCTCCTTTGTTATCGCTGCCCGCAAAAACGCTAAGTGCAGCAAATAATTATATTCTTTAATAAAATTAAACTTCTCTGGCGGTACCTATTACGCTGGGCCGCAAAAATCAAGCACGAATCCCTGTGCGCACGGGGGCAGGCGGCTCCTGCAGCGGACAGCGCCCGCGGCGCCAGCGAAAACAAATGCGTTTTATTTGACAATCTGAAATATTTGCCTGGCCTTGGGATCAGCCGCCGTTTTCAGCAATTCAAAGAGCGCCATCTCCGTGCTGGTAATGCCCACGCCGCCCGCGGCCATTTTCTGAATTCCGGTTATCCTGTTTTGCGGAGTTCTCGAGGAGATTGCATCGGCAACCACCTGCACTTCATAGCCGGCTTCAACCAGCTCCATTGCAGTCTGGTAAACACAAATGTGGGCTTCAATGCCGCTGATCAATATTTGTTTGCGGTTCAAAGCTGTCAGTTCCTTTTTAAAAGATTCGTTCTTCCAGCAACTGAAACCCTCCTTGGCGATAATCTTGGCGCCGGTTAAATGCTGGGCGATTTCCGGAATGGTGGCGCCAAGCTTCGCGGGGATTTGCTCGGTCGCCAGAACGGGAATTTCCAGGGCTTGCACCCCCCTGATCAACTTCTGCACATTGCTGAAAAGATCCTGTTTATTATCCATGGCCTGGGCCAGATTCCCCTGAAAATCGATAACCACTAAAACGCAGTTTTCTTTTGTCAACATCGCTATCTGTCTCCTTTTATCTTGTTTATTTTTTCCTCTTTCAACAGCAGAGCATCCAATTTTTCGTAAGCTTTGGAAAAGGATGGATCATATTTGATCGTCTCCCTGAAATAAAACTCAGCCTCCTTCATTTTTTTCTGACGCATCAGCGCCAGGCCAAGATTGTAGTTAGTCAACTCGTACTCGGGCCGGATCCGCAGCGCCTCGCGATAATATTTCTCCGCCTGCGCCGGCTTGCCCTCTTTCAGCAGCTCATTTCCCATCCCGAGAATGGCGATATGGTTGTCTTTTGTCACCGTAAGCGCCCTGGCATAAACCGCGCGGCTGTCTTTCCAGTTTTGCAGCTCCCGCGAGGATAAGACGCCGCAATAAACAATCATTAAAAAAACCGCACCCGCCGCAATATATTTTGATCTGCGCGAACGGCCCAAGAGATCGCCCATGCCCCAGATGATAATGATGAAGACGCCGATGAAAGGTATATATGCGTAACGATTGGCCATTGCCTGCCTGCCCACCTGGAGAATCCCGATTACCGGCAGGAGTGTTGCCAAATACCAGAACCAGCCCACCACAAGATAGCGATATTTATCCGCTTTTATAATAACAAAACCTGTAACGGCCAGGAGAAACAAGAACGCGGCGATCGTCTTTTCGAGAGGCATGAAGCTTGGATACGGGTAATAAAGGGATATTTCCACCGGTCTTAGCAGCAGCTTGATATAGGAGAAATATGATACAAGCGCATTTTCGAGTCTTCCCACCAACGGGAATGCCAGAAGGGATTTTGCCGCCCCGCCGGTTTGGGCGGCATAAATCGTAATCACGATGGAAAGAAAGGAAATGACGAAAAAAGGAATTTTTTCGATTACAAGCCGCACAACAAGGCGAACTCGCCTTCCAAAATCAGGCGCCCCCGGTAAACGGTCTCGATTAAAAGAGAATCGCCGGAGCGGCCAGTAATCGAGCAGCAAAAGTATAAACGGCAAGCTGACGCCCATTGGCTTGGCCATCAGCCCCAGCGCAAACAACAACGCCGTCTCCAGATAACGCTTTGCCCCGGGCCTGCTTACGTAGCGTCTGTAAGACCAGATAGTTAAAAGCCAGAAAAGCGTGCTGAGGAGATTCTTCCGCTCCGCGATCCAGACAACGGACTCGATATTGAGCGGATGGACGGCAAAAAACGCCGCCACCGCCACCGAACTCCATCGTTTCCCGGTCAACCCCAAAAGAACAAAAAAAAGCAGCGTGGAGTTGAGGGCATGCAAAATAATCCCGACAATATGGTAGCCCGCGGGATGCAAACCGAAGAAATGATATTCGGCAAGGAGCGACAACCAAGTCAGCGGATGCCAGTTCGTCGTGTAGAGGGTCGTGAACGCCCACTTTATTCCTTCTATGGAAATCCCCTTCGTTATTTCGGGGTTGTCAATTATATAGAGATTGTCATCAAGGGTGATGAAGTCAAACCAGGCTGCCGGCAGATAGATAACGACAACCAGCAAGGCCGGTAAAAGTGAAGGCCATAAAAGCGCTCCCTGCTGATCTTTGCTTGTTTTACTGTTTGTTGAAATCATTGCTTCCCGCCCGCAATCTACGTACTTTCGGCGCTGTCAATTATCAGTTAAACTTTGGCGATGCAATTACTAAATAGACGGAGGCAAATCGCTATCGCAGCTTGTCCCGACACTTTAAAAAAAGGGGAGAAAAGCCTTAAAGGATGCTTGTAATTGACATCAAAAAAATGCTATTTATGCTCACTCACCGAGGAATACTTGTAAATGCGGACTGAAATGATTGCCAAATCAAGCCTTTCAATGTGTAATAATCCTGTAATGGATTGAACGCTTGGGATAGTCCGCCGGCATTTTAATTCAAGGAGGAAAGACAATGATCGGTAAAAAGATGGAAGACGCGCTAAACGGCCAGATCAACAAGGAGCTTTACTCTGCATATCTCTATATGGCGATGTCGGCCTACAGCAACTCGCTGGGCTTGAAGGGATTCGCAAACTGGTTCATGGTTCAGTACCACGAGGAGATGCTGCATGCCATGAAATTCTATGAGTACATTCAGCGACAGGGCGGCAAGGTCAAACTGATGACGCTTGCGGAACCGCCTCGGGAGTGGAAGTCCCCGCTCGAGATGTTCCAGAAGACGCTGGAACATGAAAAATTCATAACCAAATCGATCAACGACCTGGTTGATTTGGCCATCGCCGAGAAAGACCACGCTACGAATATCTTTCTGCAATGGTACATAACAGAGCAGATCGAAGAAGAAGGAAACGACAACGATATCATCGCCAACCTCGATTTGCTCGGCAAGGGGAAAGATGCCAGCAACGGCCTTTTCATGATCGACAAGGAACTCGCAACCAGAATGACAACCGTGCCTACCGATTTCAGCAAGGGAATCGAGTCGGCAATGAAAGCTGCCTCCATTGCCTGAAAATGATTAATTGACAAAATTTCAGCGCGGCAACGACAACGATTAGGCGTTATTGCGAGGATGTCCAGCCGCTGTTAGCGAGACATGATTTGAAAATCAATCTTTTTTTCATTCCGGGCTTGACCAGGAAAGCGACGCTTAATGTTCCTAATCCAGAAGATAAACTAAAATACTGGATTCCGTTTTTCGACGGCATGACGATTTGTTGAGTTTCGCGAGAAATTCAAAGTCTCGTTAGTGTCGCATAAGAATCAGAAAGGCACTGCAATGCCAAGAACCGCCGCCAATGGTATCGAAATAGAGTATGAAACATTCGGAAATCCTTCCGACAGACCGCTGCTGCTGATCATCGGTTTGGGCGGACAACTGCTCCAATGGGATGAAACCCTCTGCCGGGAGCTTGCCGCCTGCGGTCATTACGTAATCCGTTACGATAACCGCGATACCGGCCTTTCCAGCAAGCTCGACCAGGCGGGCGAGCCCAATTTCAGGGACTCCTTAGAAAAAGTCATAAGCGGCGACAAAAGCGTCGCGCCCTACTCCATAGGGGACATGGCCGATGACGCGGCTGGCCTGATAAAGGCTTTGGGAATCCCGGCCGCCCACATCTGCGGCATGTCCATGGGAGGCATGATCGCTCAGACGCTGGCGCTTCGCCACCCATCCATGGTTCTAAGTTTGATCTCCATTTATTCCCACACCGGCAATCCCAGGCTTCCCCAACCGAAGCCGGAAATACTGGGGACGCTGCTGACCCCTCCGCCCACCGAACGTGAGGCAAACATCGAATATATGCTGGGTTTTTTTAAAATGATTGCCGGCCCCGCTTTCCCGGTTGATGAGAAATGGACACGCCGCATGCTGGCCGCAAGTTACGACCGCTCCTTCTACACCGCGGGAATCGCCCGTCAGCTCCTTGCCATCCTGACTCAAGACAACAGAACTTCCGCACTCTCTTCCCTGAAAGCTCCCACACTCGTCATTCACGGCACAGCCGATCCGCTGGCGCCTGTGGAGGGGGGGAAGGAAACTGCCGCCTGCATACCCGGCGCAGAATTGCTGCTGATCGAGGGCATGGGGCATGATCTGCCCCACGGCGGCGCGTGGCCGCAGATCGTCGCAGCCGTAGCCGCCCATACACTGAAGGCAGCCCGGCTTTCGCCTGCTTGCGCTTAATAAGACTATCAAAGATGATCGCCTCGATAGAGGATAGAAATTCTCACTCTCCCCCCGGGAGAGGGCTGGGGTGAGGGCAAAAAGGGAATTCTTTAACCAGACAACACTGATTTATAATGAACGGAAATATTATTCTTAATCTTACAGGGGAGGGATAGTTTTCATGAAGCTTTCAGGCAGATCCTGGCAGACAGTGGAGAAGTTCGTCCGTTACATTTACGATGAAACAGGGCTTCCCGCCATTGTCTGCAACGAAAAGGGAATTATAACAAAAGCCCATGACACCAAAAGAATAGGGAGCATTCATAACGGAGCTCTCAAAATACTCAACGGCGAGGTGGCGGAATATGCCGTAACATCCGCGGAAGCGGCAAATAACAGACTCCTCCGGGAAGGATACAACTGCCCGATCATAATTGAGGGAAACCGGGTAGGAACAATCGGCATCGCCGGAGCGCTGGAAATAACCAAGCCGCTTGCCAAAATCGCCGCGGTCGCCCTTGCCTCGTGGATCCGCGAGGTAAACCAGCAGGAAATACTCCGGGAAACATCCGAAAATGTTTTCAACAATATCAAGAAACTTGATGGAAGGATCAAAGATATCAGCGAAAAGTTCCGGATAATGGGCCTCGAAATGACAATGGCCTCCAAACGGGCAACAGAAAAGGCAAACGCCACCGGACAGATTGTCGCCACCGTTCAGGATATTGCTCAGCAGACCCAGATTCTCAGCATTAACGGATCGACAGAGGCGGCGCGGGCCGGCGAATACGGCAGGGCCTTCGCCGTCGTTGTGGACGAGATGGGCAGACTGGCGCAGAACACAAGCGAAGCCACTTCAAAAATACAGGAAACCGTTTCGGAAATCCATACTGCCATCAAAGCCGTTCACTCTTCCATAGACAAGTCATCATCCCTGTTCCAGGATAACGTGGGAATGATTCAGGAAATAACTCCGATGATGCAGTCATTGAGCACGAACATCATGCAATTGGAATCAACCTTCAAGATGGATTGACAAGGAATGCACATCCCCAAGGAAGGAGGTCGCCATCGACAGAATCAGAAAACTCTTTTCCAGGGCCATAGGTTTTGCCCAGAAGGATATCTGGCAAATCCGGCTTACAGAACTGTCGCCGGGAAAATCATTTTTGATCAACCTCCTGCGGGTGCTGATCCTGTCGCTTCGCGGCTTCGACGAAAACAAGTGTCAGCTCCGCGCCGCGGCCCTCACCTTCTATTCGCTGATCTCGATCATCCCTGTCGCGGCAATGGCTTTCGGCATTGCCAAGGGTTTCGGGTTCGCAAAAATCCTCGAGACCCAATTGCGGGACAAACTGGCCGGCCATGAGGAGGTTTTCAACAAAATCGTTCAGTTTTCTGATTCCCTGCTCGAAAACACCAGGGGAGGGCTGATCGCCGGCCTCGGCTTGCTCGTCCTCTTCTGGGCGGTGATCAAGGTTCTGGGACAGATAGAAGAAGCCTTCAACGACATCTGGGGCATCAAGGAAAAGCGCTCCCTCGGTCGTAAATTAGGAGACTATCTCTCGATCATGCTCATCTGCCCGGTACTGATCATCCTAGCCAGCAGCGTCACCGTCTTTGTCACCACCCAGGTCACCCTGATTCTGGAAAAGATTGCCATCCTCGGGGTATTCAGCCCGCTGATTTTTTTGCTGCTGGAACTGCTTCCCTTCCTGCTTCTCTCCGGTC
>JAHYJE010000044.1 GCA_019429105.1 Syntrophobacterales bacterium | reverse complement strand
TCGGCGGCGATGCTCAGATCGTCGTTGAATGGTGTCAGTATCGGCGTCATCACGCCTGTCGTTTTGTTTTTTTTCATTCTGCCTGCATCCTCCTTAGTTTTCCATCATGTCGTTTGCCAACTCTCCCTACCGTCTGTTCCTTGTGCAATGGGACGTCTTAGCTCAAGCTTGACCTTCGGGCAATCTTCGTTCGAAGACTGTCATATGGTTACTATTTCTGTCAAGAGTAAACGAGCGCTGTCCACGATGAATTTGTTCTCCGCATAAGTATCTGATTTTACTGATGTGACTAAAATTGCAAATCTGCCATTTTCCGCTTATATTGGGCAGAGCAACACGATCCTGGAGCACTGTCGGCTTTTCCTGCGCTAAAAAAACCTTTTTCTCCTCCCTCAAAACGCCTTTAGAAAAATGATTTTACCGTCTTGCGGGGCGTAGAAATTTTCAAGGAAGGCCGCCTCGCGATAACCGCACGCCGTGTAAAACAGGCGGGTCGGTGCGTATTGGGGGCGGGAGGAGGTGTCCACGTAGATGCGCTGCGCTCCCCGTGCCGCCATGACTTGCTCCGCGGCCTCCAACAGCGCCCGGCCGATTCCCCGGCCCTGCCCCGACGGGTGGACGGCTATCCAGTAGAGGTCAAAGCTGTGCACGGTCCCCGGGATCGGCCCGAAACAGGCATAGCCGACAAGATTGTTTGTCTCTTCGGCAAGAAGAAAAAAATAGCCGCTGCTTTCGCCTTTTTTAAGTCGCTCCTCAACAAGCTCCCCGGCGATGTCGATCTCCTCGGTCGAGAAAAATCCGGTCGCCGAGATCAGCAGGCCGACGGCTTCCCTGTCTTGTGGGCGCAGCTCAGTGCGGTATGTGATTTTCTTTTCCCGCATACATTACTCACGCTGCATCATTGATTATCCGCGAGAGCGCCTCGGCGTGGCTCATGTTGATTTGGGCCGCGGCTGCGAGAAATCCCGCGCCCGGCGAGAGACAGGGATTGGCGTTCACCTCCAGAATCCACGGGCGCCCAGCGGCGTCCACCCGGAAATCAACACGGGCGTAGCCCCGCAGCTCAAACAGCCGCCAGCATGCGAGCGCGAGTTCCTTCAGGCGCGCCAGCAACGGGGCGTCGCTTGGAGGAAAGGCAAAGCTTCTCGTCGTTGCAGCATACTCGAACGACTTCACCTCCCACTTTGCCCTGTAGCCGACAACCCGCACCTTGCCCGGCGGGTAGCCATCAAAGCGTATCTCCGCCGGCGGCAAAACCAACGGATTCCCTTGTTCCGGAAGAGGGACGGCGCCTCCCACAGAGTCTTCCCTTTTAAATTTTGGTGTTGTATCATCTCCGGCTATCAGCGACACATTGAACTCCCGGCCTTCGATGAATCGCTCGGCAAGCCAGCTCCCGCCCAGATTCTTTTTCCGGGCGGCCATCTCCTCGATAATCTTCGTTTGTTCCGCGGCGAAAAACACAGATTCCTCATCCAGGCCCACCGAGGCGTGTTCCCAAAGCGACTTGACGATCCATATACCTGGGCCTGTCGTCATTTTTGGTTTTTCCCTTTTGGAAACCCAGGGCGGCGTCGGCAAGCCTGCGCCGGCAAGAGTTCTCTTCGCGAGCAGTTTATTGGAGGTGAGAAACATTGCCTCCGTCCGCGCTCCGGTATAGGGAATCCCCAATGCATCGAGTAGAGAAGGAGCCAGATGGATCAGACTGCCCTTGCCCGAGAGCGACTCAACCAGATTGAAGACAAGCGCCGGTCTGACATTGGACAGCTGCTGCAGGGACTCTTCAAGGTTCAGGGAGACGGAAACGGCGCCCGTTTCGTGCCCGAGCCGGGCCAGAACTTCGGAGACGAACGCAACCTCGGCGAGCCCATCCTGTTCATCCGGACCCGCCCCTTTTGCAACTTCCCCGTGCATTATCGCTATCTTCATCTTGGGAGCTCTCTTTTTTCGGCACCTTACGTCATTTTCAGACGGATGCAGAGCCGGGGCCTTTTCTGCCCCTGCCCAGTAAAAGAATTTACGTTATTTTTTTAAGGGACTTGCCCTTGCGGCGCTCACACAGGAGAAAATCTGCTTGCTCACAGACGCTTCAGCGCGGAGTCAACAATTCCGGATATCAACTCCTGATAGGAAACGCCGGCAAGGTCGCAGAGAATCGGCAAATCCGAATGCCCTGGCCGCAGTCCGGCGAGCGGATTTACCTCGATGAAATTGGGAACCCCGTCGGCGTCGGCGCGCAGGTCAATCCGCCCGCCGTCGCGACAGCCTAACCCGCGCCAGGCTGCAAGGGCCGTGTTTGCGGCGGCAGCGGCGATTTCACCCTTACCCGGGCGATATTCGATACGCCCTTTCCACGCTTCCTTGTTTGCGTAGGAGTAGATATCCTGTTTTGCCTTTTTAGTAAAAAGCACCTCCATCACCGCGGGAACGTACGCGTTCACGCCAGTGCCGATAATGCCGACTGTAAATTCCCGTCCCGGCAAAAAGGACTCTACGAGAACGGGCTGTTGGAATTTTGCCAGCAATCCCGAGCAGACACGCACAAGCTGCTTCTGTTCGCTGATTTTCGAGGCGGCGGTGATCCCCTTGCCCGTGCCTTCGGCGACCGGTTTGGCAAAGAGCGGAAATGCCATTTGCAGCGCCTCTGCATCCGCACCGGTTTCGACAACAGCGAAATCCGGTGTCGGAATCCCGAGGTCGCGGATTACGTGCTTGGTCATTCCTTTGTGCAGCGTCAGCGCCAAGACAAGCGGATCGGAAAAGACAAAGGGAATATCCCAAGCCTCGAGCAGTGCGGGGATCTGCGCCTCCCGACCGGCTCCCCGGAGCCCCTCGGCGATATTGAAGACTAAATCCCACCTCTCTCCGGCCACCAGCCGCGGGGCAAGCATCCGGATGTTGCCGATTGGCTCCGTATCAAAGCCCAAGGCCCGCAGAGCCCCCTCGATCGCCGCGATCGTCTCCGGACTGTCGAACTCCGCCGTTGCTTCGTCCGTAAAACCCGCGGCTTGGTAGTCATCCCGCAGGTCGTAGGTTATCCCGATTTTCATTTAAAAACAGCCCTTTATAATTGTTAATGCCGTTTTAACCCTTTATCCGGGAGTAAAGGCCGTGCTTATGGTGATTTGCGGCAAAGTTGCCGCCCTGCTTCAATGCTTCAGCGCCGTCAAGTCGGGTAAGTCGCCCCAATGATCCGGGTAGCGAAAGAGGCGCCCCTCATAATTGCGCAGCAAAAGATAGCCGTCTTCGCGACCAGCGACATATTCCGGGAGGAGCGGCACCTTCCCGCCGCCTCCGGGGGCGTCGATCACGTAGGCGGGAACAGCGTAGCCGGAGGTAAATCCCCGCAGCCCCCTTATTATCTCAAGCCCCTTGGCAACCGGCGTCCGGAAATGGGACGAACCGACAATAGGATCGCACTGGTATAGATAGTACGGTTTGACTCGCAGCTTGAGCAGGCCTTGAAACAATTTTTTCATCGTCTCAATATCGTCATTTATCCCGGCCAGGAGCACGGTCTGGCTTCCCAATGGAATGCCCGCATCGGCGAGGCGCTCGCAAGCCCTTGCGGCATCCTGAGTCAGCTCGTCCGGATGGGTCATGTGGATGCTGAACCACAGCGGATGATAACGCCTGAGCATCCTTACCAGCGCCGGCGTAATCCGCATCGGCAAAACCGCCGGGATTTTGGTGCCTATTCTGATTATTTCCAGATGGGGTATCCGCCGCAGATTGCTCAAGAGCCATTCCAACTGCTCATCGGCCAATGTAAGCGGGTCTCCGCCCGACAGCAGTACATCCCTGATCTCTGGATGCGCGGCTATGTAGGCGATCCCCTGCCGCCAGCGAGCGTCAATGGAGTTGCTGTTTGCACGGCGCCCGACGATCCGTGAGCGCGTGCAGTAGCGACAGTAGGTTGAACAAGCATTCGCAACCAGAAACAAAACCCGGTCGGGGTAGCGGTGGACAATGCCCGGTACAGGGCTTGTCGCATCCTCGTGCAGCGGATCGTCTTCCTCTCCGACGCTTCGCAAATTCTCCCGGGCGGAAGGGACGACCGTCCGGCGCAAAGGCTGCAGAGGGTCAATTGGATCGATTAGGCTCAGGTAATACGGTGTTATCGCAAGCGGTAAAGAGGCGGAAATGCCGCTAAACGCCTGACGCTCGTCGTCGGACAGAAGAAGCATCTTCTCCAGCGATTTTACGTCGCGGAAGCGGTTGCGCAACTGCCAGTGCCAGTCATTCCACTCTTGTTTGGTTGTGTGGGGGAAAAAATGCCTGCGGAAGGCCCTTTGTCTGCTGTTTCCCTCCGCAAAAGCAAGCGGCGCCGGGATACCCCGCAAGAAAGGGGCCAACGGGGCGTTTATAGAAAGGTCTTTGCTTCTGACCGTTTGCCTGTGATGTTCGGTGCGGTTGCCTGGAGGTTCCGCATCTTCTTCTAAAAGTGACTCGTCTTCCATTTTTTAAGCCTCCTGTATTTTTGCCTTGTAAAGGGTCCTTTTTGTTTCGCACCGGGAAGTGTTGCCCGATCCCCATCCTTCGTTCATTTATCGGTAAATATCAAAACGATACAGCGACTATCCTTGTGCGGCGCACTAAGCTTTTTGCATATCCCTGTCAAGAAAAATTTACGGATATTTCCGCACCGGTAAAATGGAGGGGATATTCACCGCCAATCAAGCTCCAGCGCCGGCATAATGCGTCCTCCCAACGCTCGAGCTGGCGTTGCTCTTCGCCAAAGCCTGCAATATCAACATTGATTGTAACTGCTCAGGTTGTTTAGACTGTAGTCTGTTAGGACTGCGCAAAGAACGAATCAATGACCCCAACACCTTTTCAGTCGAGGCAATTGCAAAACCATTTGTCATTCCCGAAAGCGCAGCTTAATGTCCATAATGTCTCTATCGGGAATATGGTTTTTCAAGCAGTTAGAACCAGATTCCCGCTCAGAATCGTTGCGGGAATGACAAGAATGGGGAGTTTTGCAATTACCTCATTTGCGGGAAACTTTCCCGGCAAAATGTCTTGACATGCCCTGAGCTACTTCATAAACTCCCGTCGCCAAAAGGAGGCCCTTTATGACCAAGAAGCTTAATGTCCCTCCAGCGAATCAAGCAGCCCCGAGTCGTTCTCAAGCGGTCATGTTTATCGTCATGCTGGGGGTGGTGAGTCTCTTTGCCGACATGAACTATGAAGGCGGCCGCAGTCTGTCCGGCCAGTATATCAACCTGCTGGGGGCAAGTGCCTTTGCCCTTTCCCTGGCCGCCGGGCTGGGTGAATTCCTCGGTTACGGGTTGCGATTTTTTTCCGGCGTTCTGGTCGATAAAACGAAAAGCTACTGGTTTATCATGTTTACCGGCTACGGCATCCAGCTTTGCGCCCTGCCGGCTCTGGCCTTGACCGGGGATTGGCGCTGGGCGGTGGCGTTGCTGCTTCTGGAACGTATCGCCAAGGCCTACCGCAAGCCGGCGGGCGACGCCGTCTTGGCATACGCCTCTTTTGCGCCGGGCAGGGGCTTCGGCTTCGGTCTGCATGAGGCGATGGATCAGGTTGGCGCGTTCCTGGGACCGGCCCTGCTTTCAGCCCTGCTCTTTTTCAACAAGGACGGGGCTGGCCTGGGCGGACTCCGGTTGGGGCTGTTGCTGCTTTTTGTGCCGGCTGCCGGTGCGGTGCTGGCCCTTGCGGTGGCCCGCCACTTTTTCCCCCATCCGGACCGCTTTGAATTGCCGGACAAAGCACCGCTAATCGGAACCTCCGGCATCTCCCGGGGCCTCTGGATCGTGATCATCGCCGCAGGCTTTCTGGCTGCGGGGATCACCGATTTTCCGCTGATTGCCTTCCACCTTAACAAAACTGGAAATTTCCCGGCAGCGGCCATCCCCCTGCTGTACGCAGGCTCTATGGCAGTGGACGCAGCCGCAGCACTGCTCCTTGGAAAATTGTACGACAGGCTCGGGTATCCGGCACTGCTTATTCTGTTTGTCGTGGAAATTTTCACGGCGCCACTGCTTTTTCTGGGCGGGACGACGGCTATTGTCGTCGGGATGGCCCTGTGGGGCGTTAGTATGGGCACACAGGAGTCCGTGCTGAAAGCGGTCATTGCCGATCACTCCGCCAAAGACTACCGGGGACGGGCATTCGGACTTTTTCAGACCGTGTTCGGCGCCTTCTGGTTTGCCGGGAGCGCCTTGCTGGGATGGCTTTACGGGGTCGGCATTCCCGCTTTGGTTGCTGCCTCGGTTGCTTTGCAGGGAATCGCCCTGATATTGTCAATCGCCGCGGGGACGGTGTTGAAAAAGGAGGAGAACTGATGAATATGGATGAACCCTTTGAACAGGGGCCGATTCGTCCGCCCAGCGAGGCCAACAGCCTGCTTTTGCGCCTTACCCGCAACTGCCCGTGGAACCGTTGCGCGTTTTGCAGCAGCTACAAGGATGCGCGTTTTTCGCTCCGGGGTTTTGAGGATATCCGCCATGACATTGACAACATGTCGGCAATTGCCGACAGGCTGCGGACCCTTTCCGTGCGCGAAGGGGAAAAGGGGCGTATTTCGGAAGAAATAATCCGCATGGTTTGGGATCGTCGCCCTCTCTATGGTGAATACGAACGAGCGCTTGCCCTGTGGCTCTATTACGGCGGGGAGTCCGTATTTCTGCAGGATGCGGACTCACTCGCGATGAAAACGGGCGATGTCATAATCATCCTCCAATACCTGCGCCGCGCCTTTCCCTCCATCCGCAGAATCACGACCTATTGCCGCTCTCATACCGCCGCGCGCAAATCAGTTGCCGAGCTGCAGGGCCTTAAGGAGGCCGGCTTGACCAGAATTCATGTGGGCTTGGAAAGCGGTTCCGACAGGGTGTTGAAGATGATCAACAAAGGCGCGACCGCGGCCCTGCACATCGCAGCGGGAACCAGGATTAAGGCCGCAGGGATTTCGTTAAGCGAGTATGTAATCCCCGGTCTGGGCGGAACGGATCATTCCCGGGAAAACGCCTCCGAGACAGCAAGGGTTATAAACGAGATCGATCCGGATTTTGTGCGTCTGCGCACCTTGCACGTTGTGCAGGGAACGCCGCTTGCGGAAATGATGCAAAAGGGGGTGTTCACGCCGCCCGGCGACGAGGGTATTCTCCGGGAAATTAGCGAATTCATTTATTGTTTAACTGGCATCGGTTCGACGATAGTCAGCGATCACATCCTGAACCTGCTGGAGGAGGTCCAGGGCAAGATGCCGGATGACAAAGAGAAGATGCTCAATGCAATTGAGCGATATTTTGCCCTTTCCGAACAAAAACGGCGGATCTTTCGTCTGGGAAGAAGAAGAGGCCTTTACAGGAACCTGGACGATTTATCTGCTGGCCAAACCTATCGGGAATTGCAGGAAATTGTGGATTATTATGAAAAGCAGGGCAAAGGGTTTGCCGACAAAAAAATATCCTCCCTCATGAACGACTATATCTGACGCAAAATATGAGTGCATTTTACGATAAGGAGGCCTCACGAATGCATCCGCAACTATCCGGCGTGCCCTGCAACAGGAGCCTCCGCATTGCGACGCTGCAACCTTTGCTCGCGGGGTTTGTTTCTTCGTCAATCCTTTCTGGCAGGATCACTGTGAATGCCTGTATTCGCGCTTTTTTAAAGCCACCAGCAGCGCCGTAATCGCCGCATCGGTTATGCCGGGGATGCGTCCTGCCTGACCGATGGTGGCCGGAGCGACGCGGGTGAACTTCGCCTGCAGTTCGTTGGACAACCCGGGGACGGAGGCGTAATCAATATCTGCCGGGATAGTTACCCCGTCGAAGTCCTTCCTTTTTCTGATTGCTTCCTGCTGCCTTTGTATATAGCCCTCGTATTTTGCCTCAATTTCGATCTCTTTTTTCACGAAGCTGTCCGGAATTTCCTCCCAGCCGGCAAAGCGAGCAAGGTCATCATGGCACACTCCCTCGCGTTTGAGCAGTTGAAACAGTGTGACCGGATTTTTAATCGGAGCCGTGTTTAACTCCCCAAGAACCTTTTGCGTCTCCTCCGTGGGAACGATCCGGGCGGAAGAGAGCCTCTTGATGCCGCCGGCAATGCGGCTGATGTGATCCTGCTGCTGCTTGTATTCTTCATCCGTGATCATCCCCAATTCGTGACCTTTTTTCGACAGTCGGATTGTGGCGTTGTCTTCGCGCAATAAAAGCCGGTATTCAGCGCGGGAGGGGAACATTCGAAAAGGCTCATCTACTCCCCTTGTAACAAGATCGTCCACCATCACCGCCAGATACGCCTCGGACCTTTCCAGAATGAAGGGGGGCCGCTTCTGCACCGCGAGCGCCGCGTTGACGCCGGCCCAGAAACCCTGACCGGCGGCCTCTTCGTAACCGGAGGTGCCGTTGATTTGGCCGGCCAGGTAGAGGCCGGCAACCATTTTTGTCTCCAGCGTCAATTTTAGCTGGGTTGGCTGGACAAAGTCGTATTCAATCGCATAGGCCAGGCGCATGATCTCCGCCTCTTCCAGTCCGGGAACACTGTGGACGATCTCTTCCTGTAACGCGGGAGGCAGGCTGTTGCCCAGCCCTTTGGCGTAAATTTCCTCGGTTGCGATTCCCTCATGCTCCAGTACAACGGGATGGCTTTCCTTACCGGAGAAATGCATCACCTTGTCCTCCAGAGACGGGCAGTAGCGGGCGCTGACGCCGGTAATAGCCCCGGAATACAACGGAGAAAGATGGATGTTGGCGTGGATCAGCCGATGGGTTGCCGCGGTCGTCGCCGTAAAAAAAGAAGGCAGGCGCTCGGTGCGGAGCCTTTGGGTGCGAAATGAAAACGGTTCCGGATCGGGATCGCTGTCCTGGCGTACGGTTTTAGAAAAGTCTATCGTGGAGGCCTTCAGACGCGGGGGAGTGCCAGTTTTAAACCGTCCCATTTCCAAACCGAGCGATTTCAGGCAGAAGGCAAGCTCCAGGGAGGCAATTTCGCCGGCCCGTCCCGCCTGATAGCGGACGTCGCCAATATGGACCAGTCCGTCCAGGAAAGTGCCGGTCGTGATCACGACCGCCTTTGCCCTGTAAAATACACCCGGTTGATCCACAACACCGCAAATGCCCCCGTCTTCTACAATGACTTTTTCCACGAGCCCCTGGCGGAGGTGAAGATGCGGCGTCTGCTCCAGGACGGACTTCATTGTCAGACGATACAGTTGCTTGTCGCACTGAAAACGGGTAGCCTGCACCGCCGGCCCTTTGGAGGCGTTCAAGCGGCGGAAATGGACTGCGGTCTGGTCGGCAATACGTCCCATCTCGCCGCCGAGGGCGTCCACCTCCTTAACGATCTGGCTTTTGGCCAATCCGCCGATCGCCGGGTTACAGGGCATAATTGCCAGCGAATCAAGACTGATGTTGAAAAGCAGCGTCTCACAGCCCAGCCGCGCCGCGGCGAGCGCGGCCTCGCAGCCTGCATGGCCGCCGCCGATCACAATTACGTCATACTCCCTGTTCATTGGTCTTTCTTTCTCCCCGCGCAATTGTCTTACAAGTCAGCATCTGCAACAGCATTTCCCCCTTACCGACCGGCTCTTCTGCAGCCCCTTGTCCAATCCGCCCTTGCAGTTCGACTGTTAATCTACTATGATCCCTCCAACGAACGCAACCAAAAAGGAAAAACGTGCCCAAGCCTGCTTTCTGGAACAATAATAAACGTTACTACGATCTCAAGAGTTACTGGAAAAACCTCTTTGGCTTCCCCGTGCACAAGCTTATTATAGATGCCGGTTTTACCTGCCCCAACCGGGATGGGAAGGTTGCGAGGGGAGGGTGCACTTATTGTGACGGACGGGGCTCGGCACTGCGTCAGGCGGGGTCTCTGCCTTCAGTAGGCGAGCAGCTTCGCCGGGGAAGGGAGTTTTATGGCCGGAGTGCCCCGGCAAAGAAGTTTATCGCCTATTTTCAGACTTTTACAAACACCTACGCCCCCGTCGAAGAACTGCGCGAACTCTACGATGAGGCGCTGGCAGGCGATGACATTATCGGCCTGGCGATTGGAACCAGACCTGATTGCGTGCCGTCTGAAACTCTTGCCCTGATCCGTTCTTACGCACAGCTTCATCACGTCTGGCTGGAGCTTGGCCTCCAGTCGATCCATAACCGGACGTTACAGGAAACGAACAGGGGCCATGATGCGACAACCTTCCGTGACGCGGTCGCCCGCGCGGCCGGCGCTCCGCTTCTGCTCTGCGCTCATATCATTGTCGGCCTTCCCGGCGAATCAAGGGCGATGATAATGGAAACGGCGCAGGCGATCGCCGCAATGCCGCTGCAGGGGATAAAAATACACTCGCTCCTGGCGCTGCAGGGAACTCCGCTGGGCAATCGTTTTCAGCGGGGCGGTGTTGACCTGATGAGCCAAGAGGAGTATGTTAACATTGTTTGCGACATCCTGGAGCTGCTGCCGCCGACGATGGTGATTCAGCGGCTGACGGCGGACGGATACAGGGATATCTTTCTCGGCCCCCCGTGGGCGGCAAACAAACTGGCCGTGATAAATGCGATTAACCGCGAATTAGAGAAAAGGGACAGTTGGCAGGGGAAACATTTCACGTGAAACAATATTGTAAAAATACATAAAATCATAGTCTTGAGGCAATTGCAAAACTCTCACATTCTGTCATTCCCGCAATGATTTTAAGCGGGAAAACGAAGTTTAATGTTCATAATCTGGTTCTAACTGCTTGAAAAACCGTATTCCCGATAGAAGCATTGTGTACATTAAGCTCCGCTTTCGGGAATGACAAATAGTTTTGCAATTGGCTCCCTTGAATGTTTTTTTCGTGGGAAGCGGGCATGAGTCTCTTCGTTGAAAGGGTAAATGAATGATCGGAATCGTCGATTACAAGGCGGGCAATGTGACCAGCGTGGCGCGGGCGCTTGCGTTTTTGCAAGAGCCCTGCGTCGTTACGCATGACAGCAAAGTGCTCGACCGTGCCAGTCATATCATCTTTCCCGGTGTGGGAGCTGCCGGGGCGGCAATGGCCAACCTCAGGGAGCGCGGACTTGACGAACAACTGCGCAAATGGGTGCAGGCAAAAAAACCGGTGCTCGGCATCTGTCTGGGTTCCCAAATTATCTTGGACCGCAGCGAGGAAGACAACGCCGCCTGCCTGGGCATCGTTTCCGGCATAGTGAAGCGGTTTCCGCTGGGGCTCCAGGACGGACCCCGGAGGCTAAAAATACCCCACATGGGATGGAACAGCGTCGAATTCAAACAAGGGCATCCAGTGTTTGCGGGGATTCCCCGTGAATCCGAGTTTTACTTCGTTCATTCTTTTTACACCGCACCCGCTGATGAAAACTGCGTCGCCGGCTGGACAGATTATGGGATTCGTTTCTGCTCCGCCGTAGCGCGGGGCAGCCTGGTTGCCGTTCAGTTTCACCCGGAAAAAAGCGGCCGTCCCGGTTTGACGCTCTTGGCCAATTTCTGCCGCTGGAGAGGTGATTATGCTTAGCAAAAGGATTATCCCCTGTCTCGACGTCCGCGACGGTCGTCTGACAAAAGGGATTAAATTTCAGCAAAACGTGGATATCGGCGATCCGGTCGCAGCGGCACGCGAATATTATGAGCAAGGCGCCGACGAAATTGTCTTTTATGACATCACCGCTTCTGCCGAGCGGCGGGCGATTATGCTGGATGTCGTCAAACGGGTTGCCGAAACGATCTTCATCCCCTTTTCCGTGGGGGGCGGAATCAAGACGCTGGAGGAGATGCGACAGGTAATCCTTGCCGGTGCGGAGAAGGTCAGCCTCAACTCTTGGGCCGTGCAGCATCCGGAAATAATAACCGCGGGGGCAAGGGCCTTCGGCAATCAGTGCATAGTTTTGGGTATGGACGTTAAGAAGTCGCCGGCAAGTCAGCATATCCCCTCCGGATACGAAATCGTCATCAATGGCGGACGAACGCCAACCGCCATAGACGCCCTCTGGTGGGCAAAAGAGGGAGAGAGACTCGGCGCAGGGGAGATCTGTCTGAACTCTATCGACGCAGATGGAACTCAAACGGGCTATGAACTGACCCTTACCGAAATGATCTCCACCGGCGTCGGAATCCCGGTAATCGCCTCCGGCGGCGCAGGACAGCCGGAGCACCTGCTCGACGTTTTAACTACGGGGAAGGCCGATGCCGCCCTGATCGCCTCGATGGTTCATTACCGCAGTCATACGATCTCTTCAATAAAGACCTTTCTTTCCGAAAACTCCGTCAGAGTGCGCCAATTATGGTAATTTTCTGTCAACAGCAATCCCGCTGGCAGCTTGACATACGGGCATTAACTCAATCCTGGTTATATTGACATGCGGCGGCTGAGAAACCGCCCAAAGCACAGCATCGGCCACAGACTCGGGACCAAGGGGCTCGACCCCTTCGTAAACCTGCGCCGCCTTACCTTCATCGCCCTTAAACCTCACCTGTGAAAACTCGGTGCCGCCCACCATGGCCGGCTCTATATTGGTAACTCGGACAGCGGTACCCAGAAGATCGGCCTTCAAATTGAGCGAGAACTGCTTCACAAAAGACTTCGTGGCGCCATATACGTTGCCGCCAAGGTAGGGATAAGTGCCGGCAACCGAACCAATATTCACAATATGACCGCGGTTTCTGGCAACCATCCCCGGTAAAAGCAAATGGGTGATGTGGGCCAGCGCTGTACAATTTACATCTATCATGTCCTGCCAGTCCCTCCACGAAGCTTGTTGTGCAGGCGCCACGCCTAAGGCCAATCCGGCATTGTTGATTAAAATATCGACGGCAGAAAAAGCGTCCGGCAGCTCTTTGAAATGTTGGGCCAGGTTTGCGTGGTCGCGAAGATCACAATTCACCAGATGGCAGGTTGTCAAATCTCGGAGCTCCTGGGCAAGCGCCCGCAATTTTGCTTCGCGGCGCGCAATTAAAATAAGCTTTACTTTGGCCTGCGCCAATTGCTTGGCCACCGCCCGCCCAATGCCGATCGAGGCGCCCGTCACGACAGCAACGCTATATTTTTGAATCATAACAAAATCCTCCACTTGTGAGATGGCCAAAACTTGTTTCGCTCAACGACCACTTAATAGCAGCGAATGTTTATAGATTTAATTGACACAAGTGCTTGCCAAATGCAAGACAGATCCTTGCAACGTCAATCCCCCTCCGGCGGCGCCCTGTCTATGAAATGCGGCGCTTGAGCGTTCGACAAAAATAACTGCAAAACTCTCAAAATTATTCTTGACGTCCCTGCACGGATGCCATAGAAATAAAGATTGCCGTTTCTGCTGCAATAAATGCAACTGATTGACGCAGGGAAGTAAAAAGGGTAAGTGAAGCCGGCTGTTTCTGACGCAACACGGCGGCAGGATTGTATATTTTCACAAAGGGGGAAAGTGGTAATGGAAACAAAACGATATGAGCTGAATGTCCAGTTGGCGCAGATGCTCAAGGGCGGCGTTATCATGGATGTAACAAATGTGGAACAGGCGAAAATCGCCGAAGACGCAGGTGCGGTGGCGGTCATGGCCCTCGAACGGGTTCCTTCTGACATTCGCAAGGACGGCGGAGTGGCCAGAATGTCGGATCCCGCGATGATTGCCGAAATCAAAAAGGCTATGACGATTCCGGTTATGGCGAAGGCGAGGATCGGCCATTTCGTGGAGGCGCAGATACTTCAGGAGCTCAAGATTGATTACATCGATGAAAGCGAGGTGCTGACACCGGCGGATGAGGAATGCCATATTGACAAGACGAAATTCTCGATACCTTTCGTCTGTGGGGCGCGCAATCTGGGCGAGGCGTTGCGGCGAATCGCCGAGGGCGCAGCGATGATCCGCACGAAAGGTGAGGCGGGAACGGGAAATGTCGTTGAAGCCGTGCGGCATATGCGGACGGTGAACCGAGAAATTCGCAGACTGGTCGGCATGCCGCAGGAAGAGGTAACAGCCTTTGCCAAGGAAAACGGCATTCCCTATGAACTGGCGTTAAAGGTTCGGGAGCTCGGGCGGCTGCCGGTTGTAAACTTTGCCGCCGGCGGAATCGCGACTCCGGCAGATGCGGCGCTGATGATGCAGCTTGGCTGTGACGGGGTCTTTGTAGGCTCCGGGATCTTCAAATCGGCGGCGCCAGCCAAACGCGCCCGGGCCATTGTCAAGGCTACCGCCTACTTCAACGACCCAGCCAAGGTGCTCGAAGCGTCGCTGGACATCGGCGAGGCGATGCCCGGTTTGGAAATTTCCTCTATTCCCGAGGAACAGTTGCTGGCCGGCCGTGGCTGGTAAGCAATACAACACTAAAGCAATGAGCAGCTTTGACTTCAGTAAACAGGAAGGCGCCAGCGAAACAATCGGGGTTCTGAATCTCCAGGGCGACGTATTCGAGCATCTCGATCACTTGGAGAGAATCGGCGTTCCGTGCCGTTCCGTAAAACATGCCAATGAATTCACTCATCTGGCAGGGCTTATCATCCCCGGCGGTGAAAGCACCTGCCTTTCCAGACTGCTGCACATCTATGGCATCGATCAGGCGATCATCAGCAACTGCCAAGGGGGGATGAAAATCTGGGGTACCTGCGCAGGCGCAATACTCCTCGCCCGAGCGATCAAGGGTGAGAATCCTCATCTGGGCCTGATCGACATGGAGATAGAACGCAACAGTTTCGGCAGCCAACTGGACAGTTTTACGCGCGAGGCTTCAGTGCCGAGAGTTTCCCCTTTGCCGATGCCGCTTACGTTCATCCGCGCCCCGAAGATTATCCGCGTCGGCAGCGGGGTCGATATTCTGCTTAGGCAGGACGACTTCATCGCGGCTGCGGAATCGCCGGCTGTACTGGTCACGGTCTTTCACCCGGAATTGACGCCTTCTTTGGAGTTTCACCGTTATTTCGCCCGTAAATGCGGCCTGCTCCCCCTCGCGGAAGGAGCTGCCGCATCGCCCGGATGGGACAGGACAAGCTGGATGCGGCGCGCCAGACTCGCTTAAGACAACGGCAAAATAGAAAGGAAAATGAGTATGGAAGACCTGAAGGGGTTTGAGAAGAAATATCTGCGCGGTCTGGCCCATAGCCTGAAACCCCTCGTCCTGATCGGCAAAGAGGGGTTGACTGACGGCACAACTCTTGCTGTTGATGAAGCACTTTCCCTGCACGAGTTGATCAAGATAAAATTCAACGATTTTAAAGAAAGCGAGCAAAAGATCGTCCTTACCAATGAGCTGGCGCTGAGGACGAACAGCCACTTGGTAGGCATGATCGGACACACTGCCGCCTTGTACCGCCGACAACCAGCTCCGGAGAAAAGGAAGATTGCATTACCCGTGAGAACCGGACGCAAGCAGGTTGGCAAGTGACGCCAGAAACAACTTTTGTCCGTGGTCCGCTGCAAAATAGAAATTTTACCGTAGCAGCTCAGTCCGATCTTTGTCTGTTTCGCTATTATAACGGTTATCTGCCGGTAAATAGCGGCAAAGGAAAGATTTTATTTTTTTGGCGATTCTGCTATAGGGAACAAAAATAATCGGGGGTTGTTTATGAAAATCGTAAGGTTTTTGACGGAAAATAGGGATCTTTGCCTTGGAGCGATAGATGAAAGCAGGCCCGGGGAGGCACTGGCGCTTGAGGGGGATCTGTTTGGAAATCTCGAAAAAACAAGCAAGATCATGCGCATATCGCAACTACTTTCTCCACTCGCTCCGCCGAATATCCTGGCCGTTGGGCTAAATTACGGACGTCACGCCGAAGAGACCAAGGTCAGCCGTCCGGAAATCCCGGTTTTGTTTATTAAGGCGACAACGAGTGTGATCGGTACGGGGGAGACGATCGTACTGCCGGCGGCGGGGCCTGATCAAGTTGACTATGAGGCTGAACTGGCCATCGTAATCGGCAAAAAGGCGAAAAACGTCCGCCGGGAAGATGCCCTGAAGTATGTGCTGGGATACAGTTGCGCCAATGACGTCAGCGCCAGGGACTGGCAGATTGAAAAACAGAAACGGCAGTGGTCGCGCGGCAAAAGCTTCGACACCTTCTGTCCCTTGGGTCCCTGCATCGTTACCTGCGACGAAATTCCCTCTCCCAATAATCTTCGCATTTGTTCCATATTAAACGGCAAAATCATGCAGAATTCCAATACAGCAGACATGATTTTCGATATCCCGGCCTTGATCAGCGATCTCAGCCAGTCGCTTACCCTGCTTCCCGGTACGGTAATTCTGACGGGCACTCCGGAAGGAGTGGGATTTGCCAGAAAACCGCCGGTCTTTCTCAGGGATGGCGACGAGATAGTTATAGAAATAGAAAAGATAGGGCGCCTTGTCAACCGCGTGGGCACAGAAGCATGATAGTAGCGCCCCGCACTGCCAATGGAATATTTTGCGCCTTTTCGTCGTCAGGCACAGCTTTTTAATAAATGCGGGACGGGGATGCATTGACAAATTGTAAATGACTAATATATTGCAGGGCAAGATGCCTTTTGGGATTTCTTGGGTTTTATTGTTTGATATTGCTTCTGGAGGAGGAAGAGTAAAATGAAAACGGAAAACAGGGGACGAAAAACCTTCGTCATGTTTCTCATTGCTTTTTTGATCGGTTTTTTTATCGTTTCGGCAGTTGAGGTTCTGCGCTCTTCATTTTTCAGGTCATCGCCGGTGCCGGATGTGCAGGAGGCCTCTGCCGTTTCAACCTCTCCGCTGTCACAGGCGCCATTATCGTTTGCCGATCTGGCGGAAAAGCTGAAGCCATCAGTGGTGAATATCAGCACCACCAAGATAATGCGCGGGGGAGGGGTGCGATCGCCCTTCGAAGGATCCCCCCTGGGACGATATTTTGGCGGCGATGATTTTTTTGAACGCTTTTTTGGCGACGTTCCCCAAAGAGAATTCAAGCAGAAAAGCCTGGGCTCGGGTTTTATCATCAGTCATGACGGCTATATATTTACAAATAATCATGTTGTTGAGAAGGCAGACAAGATTCTGGTAAAACTGTCCAACGGCAAGGAGTATGATGCAAAGGTAATCGGTAAGGATGCCAAGACGGACATCGCCCTGATTAAGATAAAGCCCTCGGAAAGCCTCCCTGTCGCTGATACCGGAGACTCCGACAAGTTGCGGGTCGGCGACTGGGTGATGGCCATCGGCAATCCTTTTGGGTTGGAACAGACCGTGACCGTCGGGATTGTCAGCGCCAAGGGAAGGGTGATTGGCGCGGGCCCTTACGACAATTTTATTCAGACAGACGCCTCCATCAACCCCGGCAACAGCGGCGGGCCTCTTTTCAATATGCAGGGACAGGTAATCGGAATAAATACGGCCATTGTCGCGCAGGGGCAAGGAATCGGCTTCGCGATTCCGATCAGCATGGCAAAGACGATCCTGCCGGATCTTAAGTCCCGGGGAAAGGTGACGCGGGGATGGATGGGGGTCTCGGTACAGGACATCAGTGAAGATATTGCCAAAAGCCTGCGGCTGAAAGATCAAAAGGGCGCTTTGGTTTCCGATGTTGTGGCGGGTGACCCGGCCGAAAAGGCCGGCTTACGCGCCGGGGATGTAATAACGGAGATAAACGGCAAGGCCGTCGCCAACACGCACGAGCTGCTGCTCTTGATCGCCGGCCTGCGCGTAGGAGAAACCATCAAGGTGAAGGTTGTCCGGGATGGGCAGGAAAAAATCTTCCCGATTTTAATTGCCGAAAGAACCGACAACGCCGAAACGGCATCTGCAAAGATTTCCGGCGAAGCCTTCGGAATGGCCGTGCAGGAGATAACCCCGGAGATAGCCACGCAATTGGGACTGCCGGTAAAAAAAGGAATCATCGTCGTCGATGTTCAGAGAGGCAGCCTGGCCGATGAAGTGGGCATCCAGCCGCAGGATATCATTCTCCAGGTGAACAAGGCCAAGGTAACGACTCTGAAGGAATATAAAAACGAAATTGCGAAAGTCGGCGCCAAGGGCAATATTCTGCTGCTTATCAGAAGGGGGCGGACAACCTTCTTTGTGCCCCTTGTAAAGTAAGGAACGATCACCAGTGACGATGCATAGAAAATGCGGACACTGACTGATTGCCAGGCGTGAGCATGTTGCGGCTGAAACCCCGGAATGACCTTGTTGATCTCTATAAACGACTGGAGGAACGCTTCGGTGACCTTCACTGGTGGCCGGCGGACGACCCCTTTGAGGTTATGGTTGGGGCTATTCTTACCCAAAATACCGCCTGGACGAACGTTGAGAAGGCGATTGCCGCGTTAAAGGAACGCGGCCTGCTTTGCGCCGAGGGAATACTGCAAATTCAGGAAACCGAACTGGCAACTCTGATCCGTCCTTCCGGCTACTATAATCTCAAGGCCGCCAAACTGAAGGCCTTTGTAAGATTTTTCACGGAAGGTTATTCCGGAAGCGTTGTGGATATGCAAAAAGAGGAGCTGCCTGTCCTGCGCAACAAGCTCCTGAAGGTGTGGGGCATCGGCAGG
Organism: Syntrophobacterales bacterium; assembly: GCA_019429105.1. Classification (NCBI taxonomy): domain Bacteria; kingdom Pseudomonadati; phylum Thermodesulfobacteriota; class Syntrophobacteria; order Syntrophobacterales; species Syntrophobacterales bacterium. The sequence continues at coordinate 2,169 of JAHYJE010000044.1, read as the reverse complement.
GAGACGGCGGACAGCATTCTTCTGTACGCCTGCGAACAACCGGCCTTCGTGATTGACGCCTACACGAGAAGAATCCTGTTTCGTCATAAGTTGGTCAGTGAGAATCTGGGATATGAGGAAATACAAACCCTGTTTATGAAGGCCCTCCCGCATGAAGTGCCGCTGTTTAAGCAATACCACGCGCTAATCGTCAACGCCGGGAAAAATTTCTGTCGCAAGACGCCGAATTGCCGCGACTGTCCCCTCGGCGCTTTAAAAGAAATCGCTTGATAAGATAGAAACACGATGAATTTGCAAGATTATGCCGGGGTTATCCATTTACACTCGCAATATTCCTTCGACGGGCGCACGCCCGTCCCGGAAATACTCGGCGCGGCGCGGGCAAATAAAATAGACTTTCTGCTTCTTACCGATCATTCCACCATGCAGGCCCGGACAGATGGTTTTGAAGGATGGCGGGACGGTGTGCTGCTCGTCGTAGGAGAGGAAATAGCTCCGCGTTTCAACCACTATCTGGCTTTCGGCCACGACAGGGCGGTTGATTGCGCAGAAAAAGAACCGAACCTGCCACCTCAAATCTATATTGACCGAGTGAACGCCCAAGGCGGTTTTGGCTTTATCGCCCACCCTGACCACTCGGGGACACCATTGTTTCATGTGAAACATTACCCCTGGCAAGCGTGGTCGGTAACGGGCTATCGGGGCATCGGCATCTGGGATTTCATGACGGACTGGCAAAACAGCCTTACTGGATATTTGCGCGCAATCTTGAGCTACGCTTTTCCGGCATTTTTTCTTTGCGGCCCCTGCCCGGCCACCCTTGAGCGATGGGACTCTCTGACCTCGGCGCAAGCCGTTGTCGGCATTGGCGAACTGGACAATCACGACACCAGAAAACGCTTATGGCAATTTACCCTTTCGGTGTTTCCGTTTTCCCGGGTCTTTAACCTGCTCCGAACACATATCCTGACCGAGCGGCCACTGACCGGCAATAGTCAAAACGATATCAAGGAAGTGCTCCGTTCCCTGAAAACGGGGCACTGTTACGTTTCCCTCGACTATTTTTACCCGGCGACGGGATTCTCCCTGACGATTAACGATGGACAAGCGGAGGCTACGATGGGGGATCGTTTTCTCCTTCAAGATACCGCCCAATTACAGGTTTCCTTGCCTCGCCCGGCCAAGATAAGGCTGATTTACAACGGTCGTTTGATTCAGGAAACGGTGGGCAAGGAGCTGTCATATATGGTTCGCAACCCGGGCGTTTATCGTATAGAAGCATATCTGAAAGCCTGGGGGCGCTATCGTCCCTGGGTGTTCGCCAATCCGCTCTATGTAGTTGTCTAATAAAACTCGATACTTACTTTAATTTGCTAAGGCATCCGGCGTATTCGGACTTCTATCCCCTTGTCGGCCTTGAGGAGAAAGACGAGCCGGTTGGTGTCTGTTTCTCCGTAGTGATAGGGGTAGAGAATGGCTGGGCTCAGGATGCGGGCGGCCGCAGCAACCATTTCCGGCGTCATCGTGTAAGGCAAATTCATGGGCAAAAAGGCAACGTCTATTTTACCAAACGACCCCATCTCTTTTATGTTCTCTGTGTCGCCCGCTATATAAACCCTTTTATCTCCGAATGTTACAATATAGCCGTTGCCGCTTCCCGGCGGATGAAAAGGCTGACCGGGGGCGCGCAAACGGAGAACGTTATAGGCGGGAACAGCCTCGATCGTCAGGCCGTCTATGACTGTCTTGTCGCCGTTTTTCAGAACTTCCCCTCGCCCGAGTTTCAGAAAACAGGGTTCGGTTAAAACAATCTTTGTTTTTTCTGTACTTATAAGCTTAATCGTGTTTGGATCAAAATGATCGAAATGCTCGTGAGACACAAGTATTACATCCGCCTTGGGAAACCTTTTATAGTCTTCTGCTTTTCCCACGGGATCATTGTAAATCACCTTGCCGTTGAACGTGAAATACAGGGAAGAGTGGCCAATAAAGGTGATGCTTAAATCCCCTGTCGCGGTTTGAATAACGTCGGTCTCCAGCTTTGCCAGCGGCGACCTGGAATTGTATTAAAGCTGGCGGGACGAACATGGTGTGTGACGTAACTGAGTCTTCTTCCTTGGAAATAAATTTATAAATATTCTTCTTCCATTTTCTTCGTTTTGTTCCCCT